>JADFDL010000039.1 GCA_018262875.1 Rhodocyclaceae bacterium
CATTGAAGCCGCCGTTGTTCTCCGCCATCTTCTGCTTGATGATGTCGGCCTCGATGGTGACGCCGAGGTGGTTGGCCTGGCCGGACATGTCGGCCGAGACATGGTAGTCCGTGTCGCCCTGCTTGAAGGCGCCGTTGCGGAGATAACACCAGAGGATGGTCGCCATGCCGAGCTCGTGGGCGCGCTTGAACATCTGCGAGACCTCCCAGATCTGGCGGCGCGATTCCGGCGAGCCGAAATAGACGGTCGCGCCCACCGCGCAGGCGCCCATCTCGAAGGCCTGTTCGACGTCGGCGAACAGCGTCTGGTCGTAGGTGTTCGGATAGGAGAGGAATTCGTTGTGGTTGAACTTCACGACGAAGGGGACCTTGTGGGCGTACTTGCGCGACACCGCGCCCAGCACGCCGAGCGTCGAGGCGACGCCGTTGCAGCCGCCCTCGATGGCCAGTTTGACGATGTTCTCCGGGTCGAAGAAATCCGGGTTGGGCGCAAAGGAAGCGCCGGCGGAATGCTCGATGCCCTGATCCACCGGCAGCAGCGAAACGTAGCCGCTGCCGGCCAGGCGGCCGTGGTTGAACAGCGCCTGAAGGTTGCGCAGCACCGCCGGCTTGCGGTCGGATTGGGCGACGACACGGTCGATGAAATCCGCGCCGGGCAGATGCAGCCGGGACTTGGGAATGCCCCGGCATTCGTGTTTGAGGAGCTTCTCGGCTTCGTCGCCGAGGAGTTTGACGATGTCGGTCATGTTGGCCTCCGTGCTTTGTGCAATGTCAATCTTACCACCGTCGTTCAGGCAGGCAGGTGGCGCTGCAGGAATTCGCCGAATCGATGCACCCATTCGGCGCGCATGAAAATGAAGCCGTCGTTGTGACCGCCGGCCAGTTCCAGCCATTGCCGGGGGACGGCCGCGGCCTCATACAGGCGCTTGCCATGCGAGACGGGGATGATCTCGTCGCGCGGGCTGTGCGCCACCAGCAGCGGGCAGCGCAGCGCCTTCACCGCGTCAAGCGTGGCGTAGCGATAACGCGTGAGCAGGCGTGCCGGCAGGAAGGGGTACAGGTCCGCGGCGAGGTCCGGCGCCGAGGTGAAGGCGGAGTGCAGCACCAGCGCCGCCGGATCGACACGGGCGGCGAGCTGCGCGGCGACGGCGCCGCCGAGCGATTCGCCGAAGACGACGATGCGCCCGGGCGGCAGGCGGCGCGCTTCGGTCAGGTGCCGCCAGGCTGCCTCGGCATCGGCATGGGTGCCAGCCTCGGAGGGGCTGCCGGTCGACTGGCCGAAACCGCGATAGTCCACCAGCAGAACGGACAGGCGCAGTCGCTGGAACATCGGCAGCCAGTCGAGCCGATGGACGATGCTGCCGGCGTTGCCGTGCAGGAACAGCACCGTGGCGCGCCCCCCGGTCGCCGGCACGAACCAGCCGTGCAAGGTTTCGCCGTCGGCGGTGGCGATGCGCGCTTCCTCGAAGGGCAAACGCAATTGCGCCGGCGTGGCGCGGTCTTGTCTCCCCATTTCCGGAAAATAGATGAAGCGCGACTGGAAGACGAACAGCAACGCGGCGAGTGCCGCGTAGCCGAGCAGGAGTCCGATGGCGAGAGTGCCGAGCAGCCGCATGCGGATACCTACTGGTCGGCGAGGACTTCCAGGGAAAAAGTCAGTTCCTGTACTACGGCGTCGATCGGCCAGGAGAAGGTGAGACAGGCCGCCTGCATGATCTTCTCGAAGCCGGCTTCCGACTGCGAGACGGTGTAGTGCGGCCGCGCCTTGATGTCCACCGGCCGGCTGGCGGAAAGCACCAGGCTGCCGCCGAGCACGCGGTCGTCCAAAGTCAGTCGCTGTGACACGGCGAGATCCAGCGCCTGGCCGAAGCCGCAGGGGATGCTGCCGTCGGCGAGGATGTAGCGTCCCGTGTAGCCGTCGCAACTGGGCATGGCGAGATTGAGTTCGACGGAGAAGCGGCCGCCCGGTACGTTGCGCAGTCGGTAGGCGACCTGCAGCGTGCGCCCGGCCAGGGTGATGGTCTTCGATATCTCGCCGCCGTCGAGCGGGGAAGTGAAGACGGCATTCATCAGCGGCGCCTTGAAGGCACCCGCCGCGTATTGGGGCCAGGCCGTCTCGCCGTCGAGCCGGTGCCAGGCATCGGCGAACAGGCGGCGCGGGCGCGCATCCGGCGCGACGTCGGCCGGCCCGATCGCATCCTTGAAGGCGACGCGGTCGTGGGCGGAGGCGATGCCTGCGCCTTCTTCGGCGGCTAGGGGTGCGACATTCAGCTTGCGGTAGTAGTGCTCGGCGCGCTGCGTCAGGACATCACCGAAGTTGTGGGCCAGCCCGTAGGCGTCGAGTTCGCACAGGGCGGCGTGGGCATCGAGCTTCACCACGGCCTGCACGTCGGCGTTGCCGAGGAAAAGCTCGCGCACGCCGTCGAAATCCGGATCGCCCACGGCCAGCGGCGGGCGTGGCGCGACGGCATCGAGCGCCGCTTCAAGTTTGAGCAGGTTGCCATAGACTTCGCGCCGCAGGTGCGGCAGGTAGAGGCCGCCGAAGAGGCCATGCCAGTAGGCGTCGTTGGCCTGGGCGCGGTAGAGGTGGTCGGTGAGGGCGGCGGTGCGTCCGCCGGAGGGCAGGGCGGCGAGCCGGTCGGACAGCGCCAGCATGCGCTTGTGCATCCAGTTGGATTCCGGGTAGCGCATGAAAAAATTCTTCCAGATGCCGCCGCGGACGAAGGGCTTGCTGCTTTCATAGCGCCCTGCGCGCTTCTCGCGTTCGACCAGATCGTCGTAGACCGCGGCCGCCTTCGCCGGCAGTGTCCACTCGTTCATCTCGATGTAGGAAGTGGTCGGCAGGTAGATGATGCCGCGCGTGGTGTTGCGGGTATGGAAATCGCGGTAGGTCTCGGTACGGATGAGGGGGGAGGCGAGCACGCCTTCGATGAACTGATCGAGCCAGCCCTTCTCGTACACCCATTCGTAGGTTTCCGGCCAGATGCCGAACTTCTCGATGTCGTCGAAATACACGGCGGCGTGGTGGCCTTCGCGCGCCAGGCTTTCCAGATAGGCGACGGCCTCCGCCGCCGGCGAGAAGGGCAGCCGGTAGCGCAATTGTTCCGAGATCGGAAAAAGGTCGATGGGTTGGCCATCTTCCTCCGTGGTGTAGAAGCCGTCGAGTTCGTCGGCCATCTTGCCGGTGCAGAGGAAGTGGTAGTCGTCCACCGTCACGTACTTCATGCCGCAGTCGGCCAGCGCCGGCACCACCGTCGGGATATACACGCGCTCGGTGAGCCAGGCGCCCTCGACGCGGGCGCCGAAGCGGCGTTGCAGCTTGTCCGTCAGGACATTGATCTGGCCGATGCGATCGCGCTGCGGAATTGCGGCCAGCACCGGTTCGCAGTCGCCGGCGCCGAACAGTTCGACCTGTCCACGGGCGACCATCTCCTTGAGCAGCGCCATGTCCTGCGGGTGATGTGCCAGCAGCCAGTCGAGCAGCCAGCCGGAGAAATGAGCGGCGAAACGGAATTCGGGATAGCGGTGCAGGACGTGCAGGAAAGGGCGATAGCAGCGCTCATGCGCCGCCTCAAGGACCGAGGAGAAGTTGCCGGCCGGCTGATGGGCATGCACGCCCAGCAGCAGGGAAACGGGTTGGGTCATGAAGCTCTCCGCATGGCGCCGCCGCCTTCTGGCGAGCCGCCGCCGCTGGACAGCGGCACCGCGAGCTGCGGCGGCTCGGGCAGCCGCAGCAGGCGGTAGAGATGGGCGAGATTGGCGCGGAACAGCGCGTCGAAGCTTGCCACCGCTTCACGCGGATTGTAGTCGCCGAACCACCAGAACCAGTCCGAACTCTCGCATACCGCGAGCTGGTCGGCGGCAGCACTGCACGCCGCCTCGTCGAGCCGGCCACCCTCCATGACGAAATCATAGGACTGCTTGGCAGCGCAGAGCAGGTCCCAAGCGCGATTCTTCTCGGGGTCGCCGATCCAGGTCGTAAAGCTGCCGTACACCCAACTGCCGGCAGTCAGGCGTGGCAGCGTGCAGGCGCGACCGGGATGGCGCGCGAGCCAGGCCGAGTAGGTGGTGGTCTCGATCCAGTCCTGCGTGGCGAGCAGCCCGTACAGGGCCTCAAAGAAATAATAGGCGTTGTAGGGATAGTGTTCCCAGGCGTTTTCCCCGTCGAGGATTACGCTTACCAGCGGTGTTTCGCCCAGGGGATAGGCGTTGCGGATGGCGGCGAGCTGGTCGACGAAATGCTGCGCGGCATCGCGGCCGTGCCACTTGGCGTACTCGAAGCCGATGAGGTCGGAGAGCTTGTCGTCGCGGAAGAACAAAGTCAGCTCCGGCAGATCGGCGAGCAGCCACGGCCGATAGGGATCGGCCGGCGCCGGCGCGCTGCCGGCGAGCACGCCTTGGCCCGACGCAGCCCACCGGACGCCGCTTGCGGCAAGCTGCTGGACGAAGGGGGCGGAAACGGCGCCCTCGGCCGGCCAGATGCCGACGGGCGGCGCGCCGAAGCGCCTGGCATGGCTGGTTTGCGCCGCGGCGATCTGCGCCTGGATGCGCGAGCGTCCGCCCGGATAGAAATGCGCCTCCGGCAGCGGCAGGCCGGGTTGCGCCTCGCGCGCCGAGGTGAGATCGATCAGCAGCGGCGCCAGCGGGTGGCTGTAGGGCGTGGAGGAGAGTTCGATCTGTCCGCGGGAGGCCAGCGCCCGGTAGCGCGGGATCACGCTGCGCAGGATGTCGCCCATCAGTCCCATCAAGCGCTTCCGGTTTTCCGGAGTGAACCCCTCGCCCTTGGCCATCAACTCGGCCAGCAGCGGCTGCCGGCGCATTTCCGTTTCGCTCATCCACACCAGGTGGTACCAGACGAGCAGGTCGGAAAAATAGTTGCCGGAGAGGTAGCGGGAGGCCGCCTCGCCCTGGCCGTCAATCAGGCTATGGAGCTTCCGCAGCCGTTCGAAGCGGGGATAGGGCGCCACCATGCGCGCATGGTTGCCGGGAAGGCAGGTGGCGAGGAGGAGTGCGCGTTCGTCCGTCTCCAGGTTGTCGAGGGATTCGCGCGCCAGCAGGCGCAGCAGCGGGTCGCGATAGTCGCCGGCGTCGAATTGCCGCACGTAGTCCTCGATCTGGTCGAGCAGCACCGGCACGAAGTTCACCACGGCGCGCACCTGCGGATGCCGCTCCAGGTGCGCCGCCATGTCGGTGTAGTCCTTCAGGGCGTGCAGGTAGGTCCACGGCCGGCGGAATTCGCCGGTGGCATGGTCGCGGTAATCCGGCTGGTGCATGTGCCAGAGAAAGACCAGTTCCAGTTTGCGGGCTTCACTCATGTCGGCAAGCCTTCTGCCGGGCCGCGCCCTGAAGGGTTGGCGAAGCCACCCTGAAGAAGTACTCCTGGGGTGTCCCAGGGAGGGCTAGGGTCAATAACATGGAAGCCGCGCAGCGGCTGAACCGTCGTTACCCCCTTCCGGGGGAAGGGGGGCAGGGGGATGGTAGTCATTTGCAACTACCTGATCCCATGCACCTGCTGCCCGAGCATTTCGGGCGTGACCAGCGTGACGCCCTTCTCGGTGACGTGGAAGCGGCGCGCATCCTCCTCGCGATCGACGCCGATCTTCATGCCGTCCGGAATGCGGCAGCGCTTGTCGAGGATGGCATGCTTGATGACCGCGTTCCTGCCGATGCGCACCTTGGGCAGGATCACCGAGTCCTCGACCACGCTGCGCTCTTCGATGCGCACGTCGGAGAAGAGCAGCGAGCGGCGCACCGCGGCGCCGCTGACGATGCAGCCGCCCGAGACGATGGAGTCGATTGCCTGGCCGCGCCGGTCAGCTTCGTCGAAGATGAATTTGGCCGGGGGCAGTTGCTCCTGATAGGTCCAGATCGGCCAGTTGTTGTCATACAGGTTCAGTTCCGGCGTGACATGGACGATATCCATGTTGGCCTCCCAGTAGGCGTCCAGGGTGCCAACATCCTTCCAGTAGGGCCTGCCTTCCTCGCCGCCGACGCAGCTCCCGGCGAAATCGTGGGCGAAAACGCGGTAGCGATCCACGATATGCGGAATCACATCCTTGCCGAAATCGTGCGAGGAGCTCGGGTCGTCGCTGTCCCGGATAACCTGCTCGAAAAGAAAGCCGGCGTTGAAGACATACACGCCCATGCTGACCAGGGCGCGATCCGGCTTGCCGGGCATGGCCTCCGGATCCTTCGGTTTTTCGGTAAAGCGGCTGACGCGCCAGTCATCGCTCACGCTGATGATGCCGAAGGCGCCGGCTTCCTCGCGCGGCACCTCCATGCAGGCTATCGTCAGATCGGCCTGCTCGGCGACATGGAACGCGAGCATGCGGCCGTAGTCCATCTTGTAGACATGATCGCCGGCAAGCACGACGACATACTTCGGATGGTTGCGCCGCAGCATGTCGAGGTTCTGGAACACCGCGTCGGCGGTACCCTTGTACCAGTCCGCGCCCAACTGTTGCTGCGCCGGCAGCAGATCGATGAATTCGTTGAGGCGACCGTCGAGGAAGCCCCAGCCGCGCTGCAGGTGGTGGATCAGGCTTTGCGATTTGTATTGGGTGGCGACAC
This sequence comes from Rhodocyclaceae bacterium, assembly GCA_018262875.1. Taxonomy (GTDB): domain Bacteria; phylum Pseudomonadota; class Gammaproteobacteria; order Burkholderiales; family Rhodocyclaceae; genus Desulfobacillus. Next base: position 6,570 of record JADFDL010000039.1, read on the forward strand.
CGATGCGGCGAATGCCGGAATTGATGCAGTTGGATAGCGTAAAATCGACGATGCGGAACTTGCCGGCAAAGGGAACCGCCGGCTTGGAGCGCCAGTCGGTGAGCTGTTTCAGGCGGCTGCCGCGCCCGCCGGCGAGCACGATGGCGAAGGCCTCGCGCGTGAGCTGGCTGACGAAGCGCGGCCCCTGCCCGCCACGGGTGGTGCTGTAGACCTGGCGAAGCGCCTCGTTGTCGTCTTGCATGCGGCTGCCCTCTTTCAGATGCGACTATGACTGCCAAATTGCCCGTTGCCGACCGTTCTGCCGCCAAGCCATGGGGACGTCTGCTGCTCGCGCGGGAGCATGCTCCCTTTTCCTGCCTTGGCCCGTCCCGCGACGCGGACGGCTGGCGTATCCGCGTGTTCCGTCCCGGCGCCGCATCCGTCGCCCTGGAAACCCCGGGCGGACCGGCGGCTTTTGTCTGCCGGGATCCGGCGGGCGTTTTCGAGTGGCGCGCCGCCGCGTTGCCTGCCGACCCTTATCGATTGCTGGTCGAGGCGGGGGGCGCCACGCTGCGCTGTCACGATCCTTACGCTTTCCCGCCGGCGGCGACGCCGCACGACCTGTATCTTTTCAGCGAAGGGCGGAATTATCAAGCCTATCGTTTGCTGGGCGCCCGCCTGGAGTCGCGCAAGGGCGTCTCCGGCGCCTGTTTCCGCGTCTGGGCGCCCAACGCCGAACGGGTCTCCGTCGTCGGCGAGTTCAACCACTGGGATGGCCGCGTGCATCCGATGGCGTCGCTTGGCGCCTCCGGCGTGTGGGAGTTGTTCATTCCCGACCTGCCGGCCAATGTGCTCTACAAATACGAGATCCGCAACCGTGCCACGGGGGCCGTGCAGGTGAAGACCGATCCCTACGGCCAGGGCTTCGAGCTGCGGCCGGCGACGGCAACGGTCGTGCCGGCTCCCGCGGCGCATGCCTGGGGCGACGCGGACTGGCTGGCACGCCGTGCGCAGTGGGACTGGCTGCATGCGCCGCTGTCGATCTACGAACTGCATGCCGGTTCCTGGCGGCGCCATCCCGGCGGCCGCTTCTATTCCTATCGCGAACTGGCCGAGCACTTGTTGCCCTACGTCCTCGACATGGGCTACACGCACATCGAGTTGCTGCCGGTGTCCGAACATCCCCTCGACGAATCCTGGGGCTACCAGACCACCGGCTATTTTGCCCCGACGCGGCGTTTCGGCAGTGCCGACGATTTGCGCTTCTTTATTGACGCCTGCCATCGGGCCGGCCTCGGCGTCCTCCTCGACTGGGCGCCGGGTCATTTCCCGGAGGATGATTTCGCGCTGGCGCATTTCGACGGTAGCTCCCTCTACGAGCACGATGATCCGCGCCTGAAGCGGCACCCGGACTGGGGCACGCATGTCTTCAACTATAGCCGCAACGAGGTGCGCAGCTTCCTGCTGTCGAGCGCCCACTACTGGCTGTCGGAGTTCCATTTCGACGGCCTGCGCGTCGACGCGGTCGCCTCCATGCTCTACCTTGACTACTCGCGCAAGGCCGGCGAGTGGCTGCCGAATCGTTATGGCGGGCGCGAGAACCTGGAGGCGATCGATTTCCTGCGCCAGTTGAACGTCATGGTGCATGGCGAGTTTCCCGGCGCCCTGACCGTCGCCGAGGAATCCACCGCCTGGCCGATGGTTTCGCGGCCGACGCACCTGGGCGGCCTGGGCTTTTCCATGAAGTGGAACATGGGCTGGATGAACGACACGCTTGCCTACCTCGCCCACGATCCGGTGCACCGGCGCTTTCACCACAGCCAGCTCACCTTCGGCCAGATCTATGCTTACACCGAGAACTTCGTCCTGCCGCTGTCCCACGACGAGGTGGTGCATGGCAAGGGCTCGCTGTTCGGCAAGATGCCGGGCGACGACTGGCAGAAATTCGCCAACGTGCGCCTGCTGCTGGCCTATCAGATGACCTCGCCCGGCAAGAAGCTCAACTTCATGGGCAGCGAACTGGGGCAGCGCAGCGAGTGGAATGCCGCTGGCGAGCTCGACTGGCGGCTGCTCGCCCACGGCCCGCACGCCGGCCTGCAGCGCCTGGCGCGCGACCTCAACCGGTTGTATTGCGCCACGCCAGCCCTGCACGAACTGGATTTCGAAGTCAAAGGATTCGCCTGGAGCGATTGCCATGATGCCGATCAGTCGGTGCTCAGCTACTTGCGTTATGCGCGCGACGGTTCTTTCGTCCTGGTGGCGCTGAATTTCACGCCGGTGCCGCGCCACCGCTACCGCGTCGGCGTGCCGCGGACAGGCGGCTGGCGCGAGCTGTTCAACAGCGATTCCGCCCTCTACGGCGGCAGCGACCTGGGCAACGGCGGCGGCGTGCAGGCACGGGCCGAGGCGCATCCTGGTTTTCCGGCCACGCTCGAACTGACCCTGCCGCCCCTGGCGGCGGTGATCCTTGCGCCGGCCTAGCCGACGCCGCGGGAATCCAGCAGAGCGTCGATTTCCGCTTCTGCCTCGATCCAGTCATCCAGTTCGCCGCCCTTGGCGAAACCGCGCTGTGCGGCCTTGAAGTAGGCGGCCTCGGCGATCAGGCGCGTGCGTTCTTCCGATGTGACGCTGCCGCGCTTCTTCACTTTGGCGCGCGGCTTTGCCGCGGCGGGACGCGTTGCCACGGGTTTCGCTGCGGCGGTCTTGCCGGCCGCCGTCCTGGCTACCGGCCTGGCTGTCTTGCCCGATGTCGTGCTGCTGCGCGGTGACATAGCAACCTCCTCCTGCGGATGGATGGGGGTTCTTCTTGTTGCTATGCAGCCATGCTACGCCGTCGATATGACGTTTTATTGACGAGGGTCAAGCGGATCGGTGTGCACTGCAGCAATCGAGAGGGCGCCGAGCAGACCGAGCCGTTCGTTGGTGACGACCCGGATGGGGAAGTCCGGCATCAGGCCGGCATGCGCGCCTCTTTCACGGAAGGCGCGGACAAAACCGCCCTGTTGCAGGCGGGGCAGGATCTTCGGTGCGATGCCGCCGCCCAGATAGACGCCGCCGCGCGCCATGAACATCAATGCCAGATCGCCGGCGAAGGCGCCGTAGGCGGCGATGAACAGGTCGAGCGCCCGCGCGGCAAGCGGCTCGCTATCGACGGCTGCGGCGATGGCGGCGGGGTCGGCAATCGCCGTGTTACGGGGACTGACTTTTTGCAGCGATTCGTAAATGGCCGCCAGCCCCGGCCCGG
>JADFDL010000040.1 GCA_018262875.1 Rhodocyclaceae bacterium
AACTGCCGAAATTCCACGAGGACCTCTTTCACATCAAGGACGACGGCTACTTCCTCATCCCGACAGCGGAAGTGCCGGTGACCAACATCGTGCGCGATGAAATCGTCGATCTGGCGCAGATGCCGCTCAAGTTCGTCTGCCACACGCCGTGCTTCCGCCGCGAAGCCGGCTCCTACGGCAAGGACACGCGCGGCATGATCCGCCAGCACCAGTTCGACAAGGTCGAGCTGGTGAGAATCGAGACGCCGGAAACATCCTGGGCGGCGCTGGAGGAGCTGACGCGCCACGCCGAAATCATCCTGGAGAAGCTGGAACTGCCCTATCGTCGCGTCGCGCTGTGCACCGGCGACATGGGTTTCTCCGCGGCCAAGACCTACGACCTGGAAGTCTGGCTGCCGGCGCAGAACACCTACCGCGAGATTTCCTCCTGCAGCCACTTCGATGCCTTTCAGGCGCGGCGCATGCAGGCGCGTTTCCGCAACGAGAAGAACAAGCCGGAACTGGCGCATACGCTGAACGGCTCGGGCCTCGCCGTCGGCCGCACGCTGGTGGCGGTGCTGGAGAACTATCAGCGCGCCGACGGCAGCATCGACGTGCCGGTCGCGCTGCGGCCCTACATGGGCGGTCTTGAACGCATCGAGAAGGCCTGAGGGCTCACGGCCGCTTTTTCATAACGCTGCAGGATGTCGTAGTAGTTGCGGATGTTCTCCGTCATGATGACGGCCTCGCCGCCGCGCGCCGCACCGCTCTTCAAGCGCGCGTAGTATTCCGGCCTTGAGAGCAGCGGCAGCACCTGCTTCATCTCATACCAGGAATTCGGATCGCGTTTCACCAAGCTGGCGATGAAGCGCGCGCCGTTCAGGTGCCCCATTCCCAGATTGTAGGCAGCCAGCGCCAGCCAGGTGCGGTCGGGCTCCCTGGCCTCCGCCGGCATCTGCTCGCGCAGCTCGACCAGATAGCGTGTGCCGGCGAGGATGCTCTGGCGCGCATCGAGCCGATCCGTCACGCGCAGGCGGTCGGCGGTGTCCTCGGTCAGCATCATCATGCCGCGCACGTTCGTGTAAGACGTGGCGAGCGGGTCCCAGTGCGATTCCTGGTAGGCAAGTGCGGCAAGCAGGCGCCAGTCGATGCCGTAGATATCCTGCGCCTCGATGAAATGTCGCCGGTAGCGAGGCAAGACGGCATGCATCTTCTCTAGAAAGCGCGCGGTGTCGTTCTGGTTGAGACGGCGCGTGTGACCGAAGTAGCGGTCGACGAGACGGTCCAGCGTGCCGTCCTGCCGCACGCGGACAATGAAGGCTTCAGCTCGCTGGAACAGCGCCTCTTCGCCGCCTTTCGGGAAGGCCCAGGCCAGCGGCCGGTTGCCGGGCAGTTCAAACGCGGCATACAGGCCGGGGAAGAAATTCGCGCCGATGTCGAAATGCGCCGAATCGATGGCGGCCAGCGCCGCGGTTCTCGCGTTGACGCGTTCCAGCAATTCCATTTCGCCGACGCCTTCCAGTTCGACCACGCGCATGCCTTCCGGCCTGGGCTGCAGCCGTGCGAGCGCTTCGATTTGCGCAGAGCCGGCCAGCACGGCCACGGTGCGGTCGGCCAGGTCGGCCGCGTCGTCGACCGGCAGCGCATCCTCATGCTGAACCAGCAGTTGCTGCAATTCGCGTATCGGCCGGGAGAAGCGCAGGGCGTCGCTTTCCATCGGCGCCAATGCCGCGGCGGCGAGATGGGCGCGCCCGCTGGCCAGTGCTGCGGCGATTTCCGCGTGATCGGGCGCCACGATGAAACGGGCTTCGACGCCCAGTTCCTGCGCGAAGAGCGCCACCAGATCGTGTTCGAAGCCGGAAGCCTTGCCGCTGCCGTCGAGCTGATAGGTGATCGGGCCTTCCCGCGTGACGACGACCAGCTTGCCGAGCTCCGCATGGGGCGGCGGGGGCTCTCCGCAGGCGGCGATCAGTAGTGGCAGCAGGATTGCGGCGAGCAACGAACGCATGCGGCCCCCTTGGCAGTGGAGGGGAAAACCGGCCCCCCTGCATCGCATCAAGCGGGGGATTGGTGTAGAATGCGCGCCTCCGGAGAGGTGGCAGAGTGGTCGATTGTACCTGACTCGAAATCAGGCGTAGGTGTAAGCCTACCGTGGGTTCGAATCCCACCCTCTCCGCCACGCACGCACTGTAACTATATGATAAATATCAATTTAATTATTATTTATCATTAGGAACCCACAAATCTACCCACAATTTAGTGAGCCTCTCTACGGCAAGGCTACTTAACCAAGCTTGTAGTTTTCTTGCGCAATCTCGCTGGAATCTATTCAAGTAGAACCGGCTAAGTCGGTCAATCACCCGATGTTCCGCAACACTACGGGATACGCCTATGAAATGGGTGTAATCGGGCGTGAGAATGGTTTTCTACTTTATTGGATGTAAATGGGTGTAGTATTGGCTCATGCTGAAAACCGACTCCATCCAGATCACCTCGGAAATCCTGAGTCTGATCGCCAGGATCGACGAGTTCAAAGGCGCTTGGCGTGCCTTGGGTACACTCGCACCCGACCGCCTGTCGGCCCTGCGTCGCGTGGCCACCATCGAGAGCATCGGTTCCTCCACCCGCATCGAGGGCAGCAAGCTGTCCGACCGGGAGGTGGAACAGCTCCTGTCGAATCTGGAGATCAAATCCTTCGCCACCCGCGATGAGCAGGAAGTCGCTGGCTATGCCGAGCTGATGGACTTGGTGTTCTCGTCGTGGCAGGGCATCCCATTCACCGAGAACCACATCAAGCAGTTGCATCAGATCCTGCTGCGCCACAGCGAGAAGGACACCTGGCATCGCGGTAACTACAAAACCAACTCGAACAGCGTCGCGGCGTTCGACGAAACCGGGGCGCAGATCGGTATCGTGTTTCAGACCGCGTCACCCTTCGATACGCCGCGCCTGATGACGGAGTTGGTGGCCTGGGTTAACCAGGAGCGGGAGACTGCCCGACTGCATCCACTGCTCATCATCGCCCTGTGTGTCGTCGTTTTCCTGGAGATCCATCCATTCCAGGACGGCAACGGGCGGCTCTCCCGGGTGCTCACCACGCTCCTGCTTCTGCAGGCCGGCTACGCCTATGTGCCGTACAGTTCGCTGGAAAGTGTGATCGAAAACAGCAAGGAAGCCTACTACCTGGCACTGCGCCAGACGCAGGGTACGATCCGCACGGAGTCTCCCAACTGGCAACCGTGGCTAGTGTTCTTTCTGCGGTCCTTGGCCGAGCAGATGCGGCGTCTGGAGAGGAAGGTCGAGCGCGAGAAGATCGTGCTGGCGGCCATGCCTGAACTGCAACTACAGATTGTCGAGTTCGCCCGTGAGCATGGTCGTGTCACCATTGGTGAAGCGATCAAGCTAACCAGCGCCAGCCGCAATACGCTCAAGCAGCACTTCCGTACTTTGGTCGAACGCGGCACGCTGAACCAGCACGGCAGTGGTCGAGGGGTTTGGTACGACCTGCGCTAAAAGGCTCTAAACGGCGACGGCCTTGCTGGTGGACGACATGAGGCATGCGCATTCATACTCTTCGATATCGACAAGACGGTAGAGCACGCGACCGCAGAGTTTCAGATATTTGGGGCCGATCCCCTCGGTTCGCCAGCGTTCAAGTGTGTTGCCTCACTGACATCCCAGCGCTTGGCGAGGTTTCGTTGGTTGAAATGAATGATCTCCATGCAGGGCTCCGAACGGGTTGGTGGAGTCCATGAAGGCGCTGTTCCGTCCACAAGCCAAGTCAGCAATTGGCAACGATATGGACTTGGGTTCGACTGCGGGATTCGGATTCGAAATGGGCCATGATTGTTGATGCAACAACACATCGCATTTGATAGACTTGCGGCTGGTCAGGCATCTTTCCGCGAATGTTCTAAGCAGCATTTGCAAGTAAGAACGCACTGAGTTGGTGGAGTTTGGCGGGAGTTGCCGTCCCACCACCCGAATTCAATAAAAAAGCCGGCCATTCAGGCCGGCTTTTTTGTTCCCTCTTCCTGCTATTTCAACGGCTCGGCGGTTTCCCTGACGATCAGCCAGCGGCCATCGACCTGTTCCCATTCCAGGGTCTTCAGCACGACGTCCTTGAATTGCCCGGAGTGGTAGGCCTGTTTGAAGACGGTGCTGGCGTGCCGGGCATCCTTGACCGCGAGCTTGATGTCGCGGACGTCGAGCGTGATGTCATTGGCGCGCGCGAGCGCATTCTTGCGTTTGACCGCCCAGGCCGCGCGCGTACTGCCGTCGGCGGGCGCGAAGGAGGCGGCGTAGGCGTCCAGATAGCCCTGCGTGTTGCGGCCTACCCAGGCGAGCGACCAGGCCTTGAGGGCCTCGGCGACGGCGCGTTCGGCGGTGACTTCGGGCGTCGGGGATGCCGGCGCTTCTGTCGCAGCGGGGGGCGGTGCGAGTTCCTTGAGCATTTCCTGCGCGCGGGCGTTGAGCGCTTCCTTGTTGGCGACGTAGAGATGCGGATTGTCCGGCGGACAATTTTCCGGGGCCTCTTCGCCGGCAGCCCACATTTCCGGTTCTGCCGGCGGCGGGTCGCCGGCCTTCGATACGCCAAGCGTGGTGAGCAGTTTGCCGAGGCCGGCGTGGGTGCGCACGTAGGCAATCGCCAGGTCGTGCTCGGCATTGCCATAGGCGCGCCGGGCCTGGAAGAGTTCGTTTTCGCTGTCGAGGAGGTCGAGCAGGGTGCGCTGGCCGATGTCGAACTGCTTGCGGTAGGCATCGCGCGCCTTCTCGATGGAGATCTGGTGCTGATCGAGATAACCCAGTTGCTCGGTCAGCTTGCGCGTGTCGTTGTAGGCGATGGCCAGGTTCTGGCGGATGTCGCGGCAGGTCTTGTCGCGGATGTCCCTGGCGACGTTGTGCTGTTCGGCGTACTGGCGGGAACGGGCGATGTCGGAGAAGCCGCTGAAGAGGTTCCAGCTCAGGACGACTTCGGCGGTGCTGGATTCGTGCTGGCCGGTATAGCCGTTGAGGTTGTGCCCGTGGTCGCGCTTCAGCCGCAGGTCGAGGCGGGGCTGGTAGGCGGCATCCCGCACGCGGGCGGCGGAATAGGCCGAGCGCACGTTCTCGATCGAGGCGAGCAGGGCGGGATTGCCGCGCTGGGCGGCGGTCAGCGCCTCGGCCATGTCTTTTGGCGTGCCGCGGGTCAGATTGGCGAGCGATTCCATCTCCCTGGCGGGTTGCTCGCCGACCACGCGCATGTAGCGGGCGCTGACGTCGTGCAGGTTGCTGGTTTCGGTCAGGAGATTGGCCTCGGCCAGCGCCAGCCGGCCGGCCGCCTGTTCCAGATCGACGCGCCGCCCGACGCCGGCCTGCACCTTCTTCTGGATCTGCTCGAAGACCGAGCGGTGGCGAACGTAGTTTTCCTCGGCCAGCCCGACCAGCTTGCGGTAGCGCTGGACATCGACGTAGGCGCGCGCCGCTTCCAGCGCGGCAGTTTCCGAGGCGTCCTGCAGTTCGAACAGGCGGACGATGAGGGCGTGATCGAAACGCTTGACTTCGTTGCGCGTGGCGAACCCGTCGTATAGCATCTGCGTCAGAGTGAGCGTCGTTGCGTTGCGCGTATAGTCCTTTTTCAGGAGCGGATCGTCGCGGTGGTCGCGGCCCTTGCTGGCGGAGAGGTCGAGGCGGGGCAGGTAGCCGCCGAAGGCGGCATCGCGTTCGCCCTGGGCGGCCTTGTAGGCATGCCAGCGCTGAAGGACTTCCGGATTGGACAGAACTGCTTTCTGGGCAGCGCCCTGCAGCGTCACGATTTGCGCCCACGCCATATGCGGGATCAGGGCCAGGCACAGAATGATTGTGTTGCGTCGCATTTTCGATTTCACTTTACGATAAACGCATTGATTCAGGGGCGAATGATATCCCAGACGGGAGAGGGCAGGGTATTGGGGCTGTATGCGGCCTTGCGCCGCTTGGCCGCGCTGGTGGCCGTTCTCCTGCTCTGCCGGATCACGCTTGCCGATGTCGAGAAAATGCTGGCGACATTGCAGCGGCATGGCGGGGCGCCTTCTGTTTTTCGCGACTGGCGGCAACTGATCGAGGATAGCAAGCCGCTGGGGACGCAGGACAAGCTTCGGCGTGTCAATGAGTTCTTCAATCGAAAAATCCAGTTTGTGGACGACATCCAGGTCTGGGGCCAGACAGACTATTGGGCAACGCCGATCGAGACGCTGGCCAAGGCCAGGGGCGATTGCGAGGATTTCACCATCGCCAAATATTTCACCTTGCTGGACGCCGGCATATCGAACGACGAAATGCGCCTGATTTATGTCAAGGCGAGGATCGGCGGTCCGGCCAGCAGCGTGACCCAGGCCCACATGGTGCTGGCTTTTTATTCCTCGCCCGAGGCCGAGCCGCTGATTCTCGACAATCTGATCACCGAAATCCGGCCCGCATCGCGTCGCCCCGATCTGCAGCCGGTATTCAGCTTCAACAGCCAGGGCATTTGGGCGAATCCAAACGCAAGCGGCGTGCCAAGCGCCACAGGTGTCGGCCGCCTGACGCGCTGGCAGGACCTTCTCAAGCGTGCGAAGGCCGAGGGGTTCGAGTTTTGAGCACTATTTAACGAAGTTCTTGTCGAAGGAAGCACGATTATGTCGATGTATCGTCAACTTTGGCTGGCAGTCATCGTCAGCATGCTGGTCGCGCTGGCCGGCAGCCTGCTCGCATCCTCCTTGAGCGCACGCAGCTATCTTTCCGAGCAGTTGGCGATGAAGAATACCGACAACGCTGCGGCGCTGGCGCTTTCGCTCAGCCTACGGGAGCCGGATGCGGTGGAAGTCGAACTGGCCGTTTCGGCGCTGTTCGACAGCGGCCATTACGAATTGATCCGCGTGACCGATCCGCGCGGCCAGGTCATCGTGGAGCGGAAAATCGATCCTGGCGTCAAGGGCGTACCGGCATGGTTCGTACGCCTGCTCCCTCTTGTTTCGCCGCCCGGTGAGGCGCAGGTCACCAGCGGCTGGAAGCAGTTCGGCACCGTGCATCTGGTGAGCCACAGCCGATTTGCCTATGAATCGCTTTGGCGAAACGTGTGGGAGCTGGCCGGCGCGCTGTTCGTGGCCACGCTGATCGGCGGTTATCTCGGCACGCTGATCCTGCGCCGCCTGCGGGTCCCGCTGGAGGCCGTTATCGGCCAGGCGAGAGCGATAACCGAACGTCGCTTCTCAATCATCGATGAGCCGAAGGTTCCGGAGTTGCGGCAATTGGCGACGGCCATGAACACGATGGTGGGGCGCCTGAAATCCATTTTCGAGGAGGAGGCTGCCCGACTCGAATCCGTGCGCCGCGAGGCGAATTGCGATTCGCTGACCGGGCTGGCCAACCGCAGTCATTTCCTGGCCCGCCTGCATCAGGCGCTGGAGGCGGAAGACTCGCGCGGCATTGGGTTGATCCTGGTGCGCGTGGCGGATCTGGCCGGGATCAACCGGCGGCTGGGACGCGATGCCACCGACGATCTGCTGCGCCGCTTTGCGGCCGTTCTGCAGGCAGAGACGGAACAACAGACCGACAGCCTGGTGGCACGCTTGAACGGGGCGGATTTCGCGCTGGTGGTGATGGGACAGGCGGGCATCCGGCCGCTGGCCGAGCGGCTGCTGCCGCATCTGGTGCAGGAGGCGGCTCCCTATGTCGGGGACGGCCCGGCCGCCTGCATCGGATTGGGCGTTTTTCCGCGCGGCATTGAGATGAGCGCCGTGTTGTCGCAGGTGGATTCCGCGCTGGCGGCGGCGGAAGCGGATGGCGGCAATGTCATTCGCGAGACCGGCAACGCGATCGGAGAGGATGCGCCGAAGAGCGCCGACGAGTGGTCGCGCCTGATTCGCCACGCCCTCGACCGGCACTGGGTCAGGCTGATTTCATTTCCCGTGGTCGATTTCAGTCAGCGCCTGATCCACCGCGAGTGCCCGCTGCGCCTGATGCTCGACGAGCACGGCGAGTGGCTGCCGGCAGGGCGGTTCCTGCCGATCGCCGAGCGCCTCAAGCTGACTTCCAGGCTGGATCTGTCGGCGGTTGCGCTGGGCTTGGACGATCTGGCGGCCAACCCCGTCATGACGGGGTTGGCGGTCAACCTCTCCGCAAGTTCCCTGCAGGATCTGGCCTTCCGCGGAGAATTGCGCGACTTGCTGCGACAAAATGCCCAGGCCGCCCGCCGGCTGTGGCTGGAAGTGGCAGAGGGCGGGGCGCTCAAGCACTTCGATGCGTTCCGCGATCTGTGCAAGGAGCTGAAGCGTTCCGGCTGCAAGGTCGGCATCGAGCATTTCGGCCGCCAGTTCAGCCAGGTGGGCCAGTTGCATGACCTCGGTCTGGATTACATCAAGGTCGATGCCAGCTTCGTGCGCGGACTCGACGCCAATCCCGGCAACCAAGCCTTTCTCAAGGGCTTGTGCTCGATTGTCCACGGCATCGGCATCCAGGCGATTGCCGAAGGAGTGGTGAGCGAGGCCGAAATGCAGGCGCTGGCCGATGTGGGATTCGATGGCGCCACCGGCCCGGCGGTGAAGGATCCCGCGTAGGCGGCGCGACCCACCGAAGCGGGCCGCGCCGTATTGCAGCGACTGACTTTTGCCCCGCCGCCGGGCCGCCCCAAGGCGGGGTCAGCCAATACCCGGAGCGAAGCGAACAACCATCACCCCCTTCCCAGGGAAGGGGGTGGGGGGATGGCTGTCACAGTCAGTCGGTGATCAGCTTGCCCTTGTTGAGCAGGTCCTGGATGATCTGCTGATCGGTGCTGAAGCTGCCGATCAGGTCGACGCCCTGCAGCAGGATCGAGTGATCTTCCTGATTGGAGACGAAGCCGCCGCTGAACCCGCCGGTCGTGCTGATATGCACCACGGTGTCGCTGCCCGACTGCTCGAAATGCAGGAAGCTGCTCAGGTTGCCGGTGCTGCCGGCCGTGTGGCTCTCGTTGGCCAGCAGGTCGCGCAAGTCCAGCGCGTCTCCTCCTGACACCGCCGGTGCGACGTCGAAATCCGTTACCGTGTCGGTTGCCGGATTGCCCTTGACGCCGCGGTCGGCGAGTTCCCATTTGAAGACATCGGCGCCAAACCCGCCGGTCAGCGTGTCGGTGCCCGGCCCGCCGATGAGCACGTCGTCGCCATCGCCGCCGACCAGAATGTCGTTGCCGCTGCCCCCTTCGAGGCGGTCGTTGCCGGCGCCTCCATCGAGTGAATCATCGCCTTCCTGCCCACGCAGCGTGTCGCTGCCGGTGCCACCGGCCAGCGTGTCGTTACCGGTGCCGCCCGTGAGCGTATCGTCGTCGGCGCCGCCGTCGATGACATCGTTGCCGTCTCCGCCCAGGATGATGTCGTGGCCACCGCCGCCGGTGATGGTGTCGTTACCGCCCAGGCCGGAGATGTAGTCGTTGCCGGTGGTGCCGGTAATGATGTTTGCGCTGCTGTCCCCGGCCAGCTTGTTGGTGATGATGGTGAGGTCGAGGGTGGCCGTCGAAGTGTCGCCGTCGTTGTCGGTGAGTGTGTACTCGATTTGCTCCGGCGCTATCGGGGTGGCGGTCGTGTCGAGGCCGATGCTGTCGAACTCAACGGCGCGGATGCGCACCCTTGGCGTCGAGAAGTAGGTGTCGTCGTTCACTAGGGCGGTCACCCGGCTTACATTGCTGTATTGCGACGGCATCGCAAACCACGCGGTAGCGCCGCCGTTGGCGCTGATGGCATGCTGGCCGATCTCCTGGCCATCGATGCCGTAGAAGGTGAACGTGACCGCCGAAGTGTTTTCCGCGTAAACGCTGAATCGAAGTC
>JADFDL010000041.1 GCA_018262875.1 Rhodocyclaceae bacterium
GTGCACGGCCGGGACAGCTTCTTCAGTTCTTCGACGGTGGCGGCGACGGCCTTGTCGATGCCGCGCTTCAGGTCCATCGGGTTCATGCCGGCGGCTACGTACTTCATGCCCTCGCGCACGATGGCCTGGGCCAGCACGGTGGCGGTGGTGGTGCCGTCACCGGCGACGTCGGAGGTCTTGGAAGCGACTTCCTTGACCATCTGCGCGCCCATGTTGGCGAACTTGTCCTTCAGCTCGATTTCCTTGGCGACGGAAACACCGTCCTTGGTCACCGTCGGCGAGCCAAAAGAGCGCTCCAGCACGACGTTGCGGCCTTTCGGGCCGAGGGTCACCTTGACCGCGTCGGCCAGGATATTGACGCCTTCCACCATGCGGTGGCGGGCGGAATCACCAAATCTAACCTCTTTAGCAGGCATTGCTTCTTCTCCTCAATAATTCGTGATCGGGCGGGCGTCCGGCTCAGGCCTCGACGACGCCCATGATGTCTTCTTCGCGCATGACGAGCAGTTCCTCGCCTTCCACCTTGACGGTCTGGCCGGCGTACTTGCCGAACAGCACGCGGTCGCCCACCTTGACATCGAGGGGGCGCAGCTTGCCGTCGTCGCCGACTTTGCCCTTGCCCACAGCCTTGATTTCGCCCTGGTCGGGTTTCTCGGCGGCGGTGTCGGGAATGACGATGCCGGATGCGGTCTTGCGCTCTTCTTCCATCCGCTTGACAATCACGCGGTCATGCAAAGGACGAATTTTCATGGAGTTATCTCCTATCTACAGAACGAATTCACAAAAGTGAGCGAACGCTCACATAGGGTTATTACAAAAAGATGGCCATTAGCACTCATTGCTAACGAGTGCTAATAATAGGGGTGTTTGCCGCTGAATTCAAGTGGCGGAGCGACATTTCCTTGTTCTCCCCAACCGCGGGCAGCTCCGCCTCACTCCTCAAGACGGGGAGCGCGCTGCCGTATATTCTGCAAACGAAGCAAGCGTGCGCTCGTCCCCATCGGCAAGGCGCACGCAATCAGGGGGAAACTGAATGTCATTGACCGAAGGCGGGCTCCTGCAGGTATTCCAGACCATCATCGACAATCTGCCAAGCGGGGTAACGCTGCTGGACAAGGATCTCCGCTTTGTCGCCTGGAATTCCGAAATCAAGCAACTGCTCAGCTTCCCGGACGAACTGTTCAACCCGGACGACCCGCCCGAAATGGCCAAGGTGGCGCGGTTCAACGCGCGGCGCGGCGAGTACGGACCGGGCGACCCGGAAGAGCAGGCCAGGGCGGTCGTCGAGCGGGCCCGCATGATGATGCCGCATGTCTTCGAGCGTACCCGACCCGACGGCACGGTGCTGGAAATCCGCGGCCGTCCGCTGCCGGACGGCGGCTTTGTCTCGATCTACACCGACATGACGGAGCGCAAGCGCGCCGAAGAGGAAGTGCGGCGCACCGCCTCCTTCCTGCAGGCGGTGCTCGACAACCTGCCCTTCGGCATGATGGTCGTCGACAAGGCGATCCGCTGCCGATACTGGAACCGGCAGAGCGAAGCCCTGTTCGAACTGCCGCCCGGCTTCGTCCGCCAGGGCATTCCGATGGAGGAGGTGCTGCGGCAAGTCGCCCGCAACGGCATCTATGGCCCCGGCGACATTGAAGATCATGTCGCACGGCGCCTGAAATCCATCGGCGACTTCGAGGCGCACACCGTCGAACTGACCCGTCCAGACGGACGCAGCCTGCGCATCATGGGCGCACCGGTATTGATCGAGGGCCAGGCCGAAGGGCTTGTGCTGCTGCAGGAAGACATCACCGAGCGCAGGAACCACCAGGCCACGCTGGAACGCCTGGCCACCACCGATCATCTGACCGGCCTGATGAATCGCCGCGCCTTCCTGGATGCAACGGAACGGGAAATCCGCCGCGCCCACCGTTACGGCCAGCCCCTTGCACTGATCATGCTCGACGTCGACCACTTCAAGCGCATCAACGACAGCTTCGGCCATCCGGCCGGCGATGAAGTCCTGCGCCGCGTTACCGCCGCCTGCCGCGGCATGCTGCGCGACGAGGACCTGATGGGCCGGCTCGGCGGCGAGGAGTTCGCCATCACCCTGGTGCAACCGCCCCTGCCAAAAGCCGCCGCCGTCGCCGAGCGCCTGCGCAAGGCCGTCAGCGAACTTGTCATCGAACATGCCGGCAGGCAGATGACCGTCACCATCAGTCTGGGCATCGCCGAGATCAACGACAGCATCAACAGCCTCGACCAGCTCATTTCGAATGCCGACGCCTGCCTCTACACGGCCAAGCGCGAAGGCCGCAACCGCGTCTGCGCCGCCGACGATGCCCCGATGCAAAGCCCCTCCACATAGCGGCTAGAATGGCGGCGTGAACCGGCTCCGCTTACCTGCTTCCCTCCTGTTGCTGCCGGCCCTCCTGCTTGCGCCGGTAACCGGGCGCGCGCAGTTTGACGAGCGCCTGCCCGCGCCGGTCGCCCGCGCGCTCAAGACGGCCGGCGTGCCGTCCTCGGCGGTGGCGGTGGTCGTGCAAGAGGTCGATGCACGCATGCCGCGCGCGAGCTTCAATGCCGAAAAGCCGATGAATCCGGCCTCGGTGATGAAACTCGTCACCACCTACGCCGCGCTGGAACTGCTCGGTCCCGCCTACACCTGGAAGACCGAAGCCCATGCGCAGGGCAGCCTGGGCGACGGCGTACTCAATGGCGACCTGCATCTCAAGGGCTACGGCGACCCGAGGCTCACTGTTGAAAACTTCTGGCTGCTGTTGCGGCAGATCAGGGCGAAAGGCGTCCGCGATATCCGCGGCGACCTGGTGCTCGACCGCGGCCACTTCGCGCCCGCCAACCACGATCCGGCCCGCTTCGACGGCGAGCCATTGCGGCCCTACAACGTCGGGCCGGACGCGCTGCTGCTCAACTACAAGTCGATCCGCCTCGACTTCGCGCCGGACGCCGGGAAGAAAACCGTGGCGATCCATGCCGAGCCGGCGCCGGCGCAGCTCGATATCGTGAACCTGGTGAAACTGACCGATGCCGCCTGCGGCAACGCCTGGTACGAGGCGATCCGCATGGATCTCGCCCACACCGGCGCGGCGGCGCGGCTGATCCTCACCGGCACCTTCCCGGCCGCCTGCGGCGAGAAAAGCCGGCATGTCGCCGCGCTCGACCATCCGCAATTCGTCGCCGGCGTCTTCCGGCAACTGTGGGCCGAACTGGGCGGCAGCATCGAAGGCGGCCTGCGCGAAGGCGCCGTACCCACCGGGGCGCGCCTGCTGGCGCGCAGCGAATCGCCGGCGCTGGCCGAAGTGGTGCGCGAGATCAACAAGTACAGCAACAACGTCATGGCACGCCAGCTCTATCTCACGCTCGGCGCGGAAGCGGCGAAGCGGCCGGCCCGCATCGAGGACGCCGAGACGGCCGTGCGCAGCTGGCTGGCGCAGAAGTATCTGCGCATGCCGGAACTCGTCATCGAAAACGGCGCGGGCCTGTCGCGCAGCGACCGCATCAGCGCGGAAAACCTCGCGCGCCTGCTCGCCGCCGCCTTCGCCAGCCCGGTGATGCCCGAGTTCATCGCCTCGCTGCCGCTGGCCGGCATCGACGGCACCATGAAGAAGCGCCTCAGCGGCAACGGCGTCGCCGGCCAGGCGCACGTCAAGACGGGCTATCTCGACGGCGCGCGCGCCCTCGCCGGCTACGTGCTGGACCGGCGCGGCAAGCGCTCCATCGTGGTGTTCCTCGCCAACCATCCCAACGCCGGCGCCACCAAGGCGGCGCAGGACGCATTGCTCGCCTGCGTCTACGAACGGAGTTGCTGATGCGGCGTTTCGCGCTCCTCGCCGCCGGCTTCGCCTACATGGTGCTGCTCATCGAAGCGGTGCGCGCGACCGCGGCCTGGTGGCGCGGCGAAGCGGAATTGGGAATGCTCGATTACGCGCTGATCGGCGCACTGCCGGTGCTGGCGTGGATATGGTGGCGTTATTTATCGATGTTCCGCAAGAATTGCGGCAAGGCCGCCTGCGCCCTGCCGGAAGATCGCGGCGACCCGCCTCGCTCAGTCGGCTGAGGGCATGCCTTTTTCCGAGACGAGCCTGAGCCAGCCGCGCACGATGCGGTAGAGCACCCACAGGCCGGCGCCAAGCGCGACGATCCAGGCAAGCGGCAGGCCGACAATAGTCAGTCCCGCCAGTACGGCGACGGCCACCCAGAGCAGGGCGAACCAGAAGGTGCGGATCTGCCAGCGGAAGTGCGACTCGAGGTAAGTGCCGCGTGTCTCGCCGCGCTTCACGTAATTCAGGACCACCGCGACGATCGACGGCCAGCCGCTGAGGAAGGCGGTGACGACGAAGGCCGTGCCGAGCAGGCCCGTCAGCGCGCTGAAGGCGTGCAGGCCATAGATGAGGTGCGTCAGCGTCACCAGCCCCTGCGGCGGACGGGGCAGGCCCGTGGCGTGATCGATGTCGGTCATCTTCCCTCCGTAGGTCGGGCTTCAGCCCGACATTGGCGTCGGCCTGAAGGCCGACCTACAAACCCAGGTTCTTCCACAGTTCATCCACCCGCCGCTTCACCGCCTCGTCCTGCGCGATGGGACGGCCCCATTCGCGGGCGGTCTCGCCCGGCCACTTGTTGGTGGCGTCGATGCCCATCTTGCTGCCCAGCCCCGCCACCGGCGAGGCAAAGTCGAGGTAATCGATCGGCGTGTTCTGCGCGATCAGCGTGTCGCGCGCGGCGTCGACACGGGTGGTCAGCGCCCACACCACCTCCTTCCAGTCGCGCGCGTCGATGTCGTCGTCGACGACGACGATGAACTTGGTGTACATGAACTGGCGCAGGAAGCTCCAGATGCCGAACATCACGCGCTTGGCATGGCCGGGGTACTGCTTCTTCATGCTCACCACCGCCATGCGGTAAGAGCAGCCCTCGGGCGGCAGGTAGAAATCGACGATCTCCGGAAACTGCTTCTGCAGCAGCGGCACGAACACCTCGTTCAGCGCCACGCCGAGCATGGCCGGCTCGTCGGGCGGCTTGCCGGTGTAGGTGCTGTGGTAGATCGGCTCGCGGCGCATCGTCATGCGCTCGATGGTGAACACCGGGAATTCCGCCCGCTCGTTGTAGTAGCCGGTGTGGTCGCCGTAGGGGCCCTCGACCGCGGTTTCGTTCGGGTGAATGACGCCTTCCAGCACGATCTCGGCGGAAGCCGGCACCTGCAGATCGGAGCCGAGGCATTTCACGACTTCCGTCTTCGCGCCGCGCAGCAGCCCGGCAAACTGGTATTCGGACAGCGAATCCGGCACCGGCGTCACCGCGCCCAGTATCGTTGCCGGATCGGCGCCGAGCGCCACCGCCACGGGAAAGGGCTGGCCGGGATGTTTCAGGCAGTGGTCGCGGAAATCCAGCGCGCCGCCGCGCTGCGGCAGCCAGCGCATGATGAGCTTGTTCCGTGCAATCATCTGCTGGCGGTAGATGCCGAGGTTCTGGCGGCTCTTCTGCGGCCCGCGCGTGACGGTCAGGCCCCAGGTGATGAGCGGCGCCACGTCGCCCGGCCAGCAGGTCTGGATCGGCAGGCGGGAAAGATCGACGTCCTTGCCTTCCCAGACGATCTCCTGACAGGGCGCAGAGGAGACTTCCTTCGGCGCCATGTTGAGCACCTGCTTCAACACCGGCAGCTTGTCCCAAGCGTCCTTCAATCCCTTCGGCGGCTCCGGCTCCTTGAGCGTGGCGAGCAGCTTGCCGACCTCGCGCAGCGCCGAGAGAGATTCTTCCCCCATGCCCAAGGCCACCCGATGCGGCGTGCCGAACAGGTTGCCGAGCACCGGCATCGAATATCCCTTGGGCTTCTCGAAGAGCAGCGCCGGACCGCCCGCGCGCAACACGCGGTCGCACACCTCGGTCATCTCCAGCCTGGGATCGACCTCGGCGCCGATGCGCTTCAGTTCGCCGAGCTTTTCGAGTTGCGCGATGAAGTCGCGCAGGTCGCGGTATTTCATGGGGGCGAAGGAAGAAGGGGATGCGGCCGATTATATCGGAAGCATCCCTCCTCCCTGCCGCCGCTATTTCGCCAGGGGCGTCTTGCCCACGCCGGAGTCGATCGAGTCGAGAATGCTCTCGCGCGGCGCGGCGTCCGTTGCCGGCGGATCGATCCGCTGCATGCCGCCGCCCATGGGCAGCTTCGTCCTGAGATCGGGCGCCGTGTTGCCGTAACTGACTTTTCCGTCGGCGCCATAGGTCGGATAGAGGGTAAACGGGATCGTCGTCACGGGATCCTTGCCCGGTTGCGTGACATGCACCACCAGCCGTTCCGCGCCGGCCGGCTGGCCGGTAATGAGCGGCTTGCCCGGATCGAACACCGCGCCGGCCGAGCGCGGCCCGCCGAAGGCGCGGTCGGCGCCCATCGAGCCCCACGCCGTGCGCGGAATCTGGTCGGCGCTCATCATGCCGCTTTCCAGCAGGCGCGAGCCGCTGCCCCAGTCGCGCCAGCCGGTGTCGTGCGTCTTGCGCCACGGCCCGCCGTCCACGCTCTCGTAGCGCTGGATGCGGATCTTCGCCCACCAGTCCTCCCAGATCTCGAAGTGCAGCCACTCGACCGGCTCGGCCACCTGCGCCCTGCAACTGCCGTCCGGTTGCGGCTGCAGCCGCTCCATCGTCGCCTGGTGCACCACGCCCTTGTCCTCGGCCTTGTCGACATCCACGCTCACCAGCAGCTTGCCGTCGGGCCGGTACTGGCCGCCGACCCTGATCGCCGTGCCGGTCTGCGCGTCGGTGAAGGTCTGCTTGTCGCGGATCGGATCGTCGGCGAGGCGCGGCTTGTCGCCGCCGGGCGGGCTGACGGGTCCCGAAGAACGCTCGCCGCCGCCCCGCCCGCCGAGGAAACCGCCGAGGATGCTCAGTGCCGCCTTGCCGACCTCACCCGCCTTCTGCTCGTCGCCATAGCCGAACTCCTCGCGCGGGCCGATGGTGACGGGTTTGACGGGCTGGAAGTAGCACCCGCCGCCGCCCCCTGCCCCTCCGCCCGCCGGGCCGACCGGATCGCCCTTGCGGACCGCCGCATCCTTGCGTCCGTCCTCCGCCTTGGGCGGCGGGCAGGCGGTGCGTTCGCATTCCTGCATCTCGCGCTCCAGGCGTTCGGACTGCCCGTTGAGCGCGTTGATCTCCTTGTCCAGTACATCCATGCGACGGTCCCGCTGCTGAATCTGGGCGTCATCGTCTGGCTGATGCTTTCCTTCAAGCCCACGCCTGAATATCGCCTGCGCCTCCTGCGACAGCCTGTCGCGCTCGGCCTGCTTCGCCTTGCGTTCCCGCTCGATCTCGCCCAGCCGGCCGCCCATGTGGTTGCAGACGGAACAGCGCGTCACGTGGGCGCCCGTCCGGTCCGGAACGGCCACCGCCGCACCGCCCTGGGCTGGCGGCGGCTGCGCGCAGGAAGTCTTGTTGCAGGCTTCGAGCTGGCGGCGGACGATGTCGATGCCGCGTTCGAGGCCTTCCACCTTCTGCGCCTGGCGCCGGATATTCGCTTCGGCCTGCGCCACCAGCTCCATCTTCGCCTGGATGGCCGCCGGAGCCTCCGGCACGCGGCGATCCTGGTTGACCGTGACATCGGCGTAGTCCTTGCGCATGCGATCGAGCACTGCGCTTTCTCGCTTCAATTCAGCTTGCTGTTCGGCGACGCGACGGGCATGGGACACGCAGTCCGGGCACGCCGCCACGGGGGCGGCGGCCGGGGCGGGCGCACGGCGGAAATTCGCATCGTCGAGGGAATCGAGGATGCTCTCGCGCGGCGGTTCGGGATCGATCTGCGTCATCCCTCCGCCCATCTTTTCGCGCGGCGGCTTGGGCGGGTCGCCGACCTTGGCCGGCGGATCGCCATCCTTGGACACGGCCACGCCCGGTTTCGCCACGGCGTCCTTGGCGGGCGGGCTGTCCTTGCGCGCCTGCTTCGAGCCGTCCTTGACCCTGTCCGCCTTGGCGGACTTGTCGGCCATCCTGGACTTCCTCTCCTCGGTCGCACCGGACAGGGTGGTGTAGCGCTGCGCATCCTGCGCACTGCCGCCTTCGCGCACCCGGTTGGTGAAATAGGTGTCGATCCGCGTTGCATCGACACCGGCCATGTCCTTGATCTGCTTGCGGCAGCCCTTGACGCATTCCTTGAGCCGCTCCAGGAGTTCCTGCGCCCTTGCCGCCAGGTCATCCCCTTCGGCCGCGATCCGGTCGATCCTGCCCTGAACTTCCCGGGTGCCGGCTTGCGCCTCTTCAAGCTGGCGTTCGTCGCGCCGGATGTTGCTGGGCCGGTTGTTGCGGATCTGCCGCGACTCTTCCAGATTCCGCTGCGCCTGCGCTTCCTTGCGGGTTGCGTCGGCCAGTGCGCCCCTGCGCAAGGCCTCCGCTTCCGAATGCTTGTTGCGAGAACCGGCCAGCGCATTGGCGTACGCCTCGAAAATGCCCGAGCAGGTGTTGCGGCAATGCACATCGGCGGCATTCCAGCCTTCGGGCCAGGGTTCGGGCGCAGGGGGCGGAGGCGGCGCCGGCGTGTCGGGGGGTGCGGCGGGCGATGGGCCCAGACCCACCGCGTTCTTCAATCGGTTGAGGGTTTTCCATTCTTCCGAGGGCGGGTCCGTCAGCCAGCCAACCCGGGTGCAGGCCGCTTCCAGCTTGAGGGCGAAGTCCTGGGTCTTTGCGATCAGGTCGTCCAGCCGCGCGATCTCCGCATCGTCCGCGCCCGTCGCCCGGGCCCGCTCTGCGGTAGAAACGAGATTGCGGAAATGCGAACGCAGCTGGATGATCCAGAGGCTGCAGGTGATTTTGCCGGAGTTGAGCGTCAGGTCGCCGAGCGCGCCGGTGATGCCCCTGCCGGCCGCCGCACCCCGTTCGCCGCCGATGGCCGCGGCGGTAGCCGAGTTGTAGAGCGCGTCGCCGGCATTCTGCACTTGTTCATCCAGGCCCATCTCGGACAGGGTTTCGCCGACCAGGCCCGCCTGCGCCTCGCCAAGGCAGAAGAACAGGACAGCCACCGCGAGAAACCATCTGCGACACGAATTCAGGGTGTTGCGCATGATGCCCTCCTTTGCGTTATTGTTTTACGCGGCGCCATGGCGGAACCGTCACGCATGGCAGCACAGAGCGAACACATATTACTCCGATGAATAACCGCTGGCTCGTCGTCGCCAACCCCATCTCCGGCCAGGGCCGGGCGATGCACCATCGCCACGAGATCGAGGCCGTGCTGCAGCGGCACGGCCTCGCCTTCGACTTCGTCATCAGCGAGCATCCGGGGCATGCGGTCGAGCTCGTCGCGCGCGCCATCGAGGGCGGCTGCCGGCAGATACTCGCCGTCGGCGGCGACGGCACGGTCAACGAGTGCGCCAACGGCATCTTCCGCCAGCAGGTCGCGACGACGACGGAGATCACGCTCGGCGTCATGCCGATCGGCACCGGCAACGACTGGGCGCGCACCCACCGCATTCCCAAGGATTACGTCGCAGTCGCCGCGCTGATGGCGAGCGGCGCGAGCCGCCTGCAGGATGTCGGCGTCGCCACGTTCGGCAATGGCCGCGCGCGGCATTTCATCAACGTCGCCGGCCTCGGCTTCGACGCGCATGTCGTCGAGGCCCTGCCCGACCGCACACTCGGGCCGCTGGCCTATCTGGTCGGTCTGGCGAAGGGCCTGCTCGGCTACCGCGCCGTGTCACTGGGACTGACTTTCGCCGAACGGCGCATCGACGCCCG
>JADFDL010000042.1 GCA_018262875.1 Rhodocyclaceae bacterium
CTGACGTCATATAGGATATAAGCTGAGAAGATCAGTACCGCGATGGCTGAAATGGTCAGCGACAGGGCCGGTATCTGCAGGAAAATGTTCGCCAACATCGCCACCAGCAGCAGGATGACACCGATGAAGAGGAACTTGCCCATGAAGCTGAAGTCCTTTTTCGTCACGGTGGCAATGCCCGCCAGAGTGAGGAAAATGATGCTGGTGCCTGCCGCCGCGGTCGCGATGAGCGCACCGCCGTTGCGAAAGCCCAGGCTGACCTGCAGGATCGGGCCCAGCATGACGCCCATGAGAAAGGTAAAGCCCAGCAGCAGGACGACGCCCATGCCGCTGTCCTTGGTCTTTCCGATGCCCCACATGAAGCCCCAGGCGACACCCAGGAAGAGCAGGAAGGAAATGAACGGGCTTCCGGCCATGAAGGCGAAATTAAGTTGTACGCCGACCAGTGCTCCAATGGCGGTCGGCAGCAGGGACAAGGCAAGCAGCAGGTACGTGTTGCGCAGGACGCGGTTTTGCCGGAACGCAAGCTCTTGGGGAATTTGCCCGACGGATTGAATATTGGGTTGCATTGAATTCCTCCGATGAGTAGGACTTGCGGACATAAGACTAGCGAAGACGGGGGGAAGTTTCAATCATGGCCAACCGGGAGGTTGGGGGCGCCATGATAAAATTTCAATCGGGAAGGAAGGTTGGCAGAGTGGTTTAATGCACCGGTCTTGAAAACCGGCGTGCTTGCAAGGGCACCGTGAGTTCGAATCTCACACCTTCCGCCATCAGTTTCGACCCATCTCCCCGCGAACCGCGTCGGCCCAGCAATTGGGTGTTTCATAGAGGCGAACCTGCTCCAGGCGCAAATGGTTGCCGTAGGTGTCGTGATACACCCGATCGAGCAGGGCAAATGCCACGGCGGCCAGGTTTTCGGCGGTGGGCACTACGTCGAGCACCACGGTCTTGTGTCCCGGCAGGCTTTCGAGGAAACTCAACAGGGCAGTGTCGCCGCGCCAGACGAGGAAGGCGTGATCCCAGGCGTCGACCAGGTTTTGCCTGGCCAGGGCCTTGACGTCGGAAAAGTCCATCACCATTCCGTTCAGGGGCGACCCTGTCTGGCGAACGATATCGCCCAGCAGCGTGATCTCGATGGCGTAGCGATGGCCGTGCAGATGGCGGCACTGGCTCTGGTGGTCGGGAATGCGGTGACCGGAATCGAATTCGAGGCGGCGGGTGATGCGCATGGTGCCTCTGGAAATTTATCGGTAGCGGGGCGAATTATAACACTCGCCCCCAGGGCGGCTGGAGACGAACGGAGTGGCAAAGCAGCTTGAGGTGACCGACCATAGACGCGACAGCGCCGGGATGATTTATGTCTATCCCGTTGTTTCCCGCCGTGCGGGCGGCGTGTCGATCGGCATCAACCTGAATCCCAACAACGCCTGCAATTGGCGTTGCATTTATTGCCAGGTACCCGATCTCAAGCGCGGCTCGGCGCCGCCGATCGACATGGCGCAGATCGAGCGCGAATTGCGCGGTTTTGTCGAGACTTTGCTGCATGGGGATTTCATGCGTTTGCATGTGCCTGAAGGGGCGCGACAAATCGTCGATGTCGCGTTTTCGGGCAATGGCGAGCCAACCTCGGCGCGGGAGTTTCCCCAGGCGATTGAACTGGTCGGCAGGGTGCTGCGCGAAACCGGACTGGATCGCACGGTGAAGATCCGCCTCATCACCAATGGCAGCCTGCTCGGGCGTCGCGTGGTGCAGGAGGGCTTGCGCCGGCTGGGCGAGCTGGGCGGGGAAGCGTGGTTCAAAGTTGATGCCGGAACGACCGAAGGCTATCGCCGCATCAACAACGTGGAGTTGTCGCCTGAATCGGTAGCACGGAATCTGCGCCGCTGCGCGAAGCTTTGTTCGACCTGGGTGCAAACCTGCATCTTCGCCCTCGACGGAGTGAATCCGACGGAGGAGGCAGTGTCGGCCTATCTTGACGTGCTCATTGAAGCCGGCATTGAGCATCTGGCCGGCGTGCATCTCTACGGTTTGGCGCGTCCCTCCATGCAACCGGAGGCTGGCCGGCTTTCTAGTTTGCCGGATGATGAACTGGAGGCGATTGCCAGCCGCTTGCGCGAACAGGGGCTGACCGTGCAGGTCAGCCCCTGATGCTGTCAATGACCTTTCTTGGGCTTGGCCTTGGCTGCCTTCTTCAGCGACTTGAAGAGTTCCGGGTCACTGGATTTCAGGTATTCCACGACTTCCCAGTCGTCGCGTTTGATTTTGCTGATGTCAATTTGCTCGACATGCACCAGGCGCAGCAACTGCTGTACCGGACGGGGCATGTTGCGGCCGCTTTCGTAGCGGGAGCCGCCGCTCTGGGTTACGCCGACCTTGGACCAGAATTGCTGCTGGTTGAGCCCGAGTTTGCGTCGGATTTCGCGTGCGTCTATGGTTTCTGTTTTCATTGTTCGCCGTCCTTGTGAGAAGGGTATATACAAGGTTGAAAAATTTAATGAGTCAAGTAACCTATAACCAAAGTTATAGCAAATCGATTATAGGCAGTATTCTTACAACATACAAGCTTGGCATATCTGGAATTACGGTAGGGATTTCACTTGCATGCCTATCCGTAGGGAGTTGGGCTAGAAGCTCGAATTCGGGTAAAATCCGCCGCTTTTCAACGCACTAGAGAGAAGTTGCAGACCATGGCACTCATCGTTCAGAAATACGGTGGCACCTCGGTCGGCTCGCCAGAACGCATCAAGAACGTTGCCCGGCGTGTCGCCAACTGGCAGGCGAGGGGCCACCAGGTCGTCGTGGTGGTGTCGGCCATGAGCGGGGAGACCAACCGCCTGCTCGCATTGGCGAAGGAGGTTCAGGCTCATCCCGATTCCCGCGAACTGGATGTCATTGCCTCCACCGGCGAGCAGGTGACGATCGGCCTGTTGGCGATGGCCTTGATGGATATTGGCGTCAAGGCCAGGAGCTATACCGGCGGACAGGTGCGTATTCTCACTGACAGCGCCTTCACCAAGGCGCGCATTGTCAGCATCGACGAGGCCAGTATCCGACGCGCCCTGAACGACGGCTATGTCGTGGTGGTGGCCGGATTCCAGGGCGTTGATGAGAACGGCAGCATCACCACGCTGGGACGTGGCGGTTCGGATACCTCCGCCGTGGCCATCGCCGCGGCGCTGAAGGCCGACGAGTGTCAGATTTATACCGATGTGGATGGCGTCTACACCACCGATCCGCGCATCGTGCCGGAGGCGCGTCGCCTGGAGACGATCACCTTCGAGGAGATGCTGGAAATGGCCAGCCTTGGCTCCAAGGTTCTGCAGATCCGTTCGGTTGAATTCGCCGGTAAGTACAAGGTCAAATTGCGTGTGCTCTCCAGCCTGGAAGAACTGGGCAAGGAGGGTCCGGGCACCCTGATCACATTCGAGGAAGACATCAAGATGGAACAACCGATCATTTCCGGCATCGCCTTCAATCGCGACGAAGCCAAGCTTACCGTCCTCGGCGTGCCAGACCGTCCCGGCATCGCCTACCAGATCCTCGGTCCGGTGGCCGAATCCAACATCGACGTCGACATGATCATCCAGAACGTCGGCCACGACGGCTCGACCGACTTCTCCTTCACCGTGCCGCGCGGTGAGTACGCCAGAACGACGGCCATCCTCGACCAGGTCAAGGGCCATATCGGGGCCAGAGAACTTATCGGCGATAACAAGATCGCCAAGGTGTCCGTCGTTGGCGTCGGCATGCGCTCCCATGTGGGCATTGCCAGCAAGATGTTCCGCACGCTGGCCGAGGAAGGCATCAATATCCAGATGATTTCGACATCCGAGATCAAGATCTCGGTGGTGATCGACGAGAAGTACCTGGAGCTTGCCGTGCGCGTTCTGCACAAGGCGTTCGAACTGGAACAGGTACCGGCATGAGTTTGACCGGTTCGGGCGAAAGCGGTAATATCGCCAGCCTTTTTGGTTCCGGCGCAGCCTGCTGCGAAGGTTCCTGGAGAGATGGCCGAGTGGTCGAAGGCGCTCCCCTGCTAAGGGAGTATATGGGCTTAAACTCGTATCGAGGGTTCGAATCCCTCTCTCTCCGCCACAGTTTGATATAATTTTCGCTTCAACGCGCCCGTAGCTCAGCTGGATAGAGTACTTGGCTACGAACCAAGGGGTCAGGAGTTCGAATCTCTTCGGGCGCGCCAAATCCCAAGGGCCTGCGATTTCGCAGGCCCTTTTTTTCGCCTGTATCCGTTCCATCGAGTTGCGATACGATGCGGTTTGAATCGCAAATGGAGAGGACATTATGGAATCGAAGCGGATTCGGCTGGTTTGGGGATGGGCGCTTGCGCTCCTGTTTGCGGCGAATGCCTGGGCCGGTTCCCGGCAGGAGATCGATGCCGAGGTACGGCAGTCGCTGAAGGAGTTCGCCCGGCACACCAGCGCCGGCCACGAGCTGTCACAGAAGGCGGCGGGCATGCTGGTGTTTCCCAGCGTGGTCAAGGCCGGCATCGGCGTCGGCGGCGAATACGGCGAGGGTTCGCTCCTCGTCGGCGGCAAGCCGGTCGCCTATTACAATATCGCCGCCGCTTCCATCGGCTTCCAGCTCGGCGCCCAGGCGCGTAGCCAGATCATCCTGTTCATGACTGAGAATGCCCTTTCAAAATTTCGCAGCAGCGAAGGCTGGAAGGCCGGTGTCGACGGCAGCGTGGCACTGGTTACGCTGGGGGCGGGCGGCTCGATCGACACGGAGACGGCGAAAAAGCCGATCATCGGCTTCATCTTCTCGAACAAGGGGCTGATGTACAACCTGACCTTCGAGGGATCGAAGATCACCAAGATCGATCGATAGCCGGTCAGGCCGGCAGAGGCGGCTCGTCCATCAGCGCGACCTGCTCGCGCAACTCGAGAATGCGGTCCTGCCAGTAGCGCTGGGTGTTGAACCAGGGAAAGGCGGCCGGGAAGGCCGGGTCGTCCCAGCGTCGTGCCAGCCATGCCGAGTAGTGGAGCAGGCGCAAGGTGCGTAGCGCCTCCACCAGATTCAGTTCCCGCGTATCGAACTCGCAGAAATCCTCGTAACCGGCCAGCACATCGCCGAGTTGGTGCGTCATCTCGGCGCGCTCTCCCGACAGCAGCATCCACAAGTCCTGTACGGCCGGCCCCATGCGGCAGTCGTCGAAATCCACGAAGTGCGGCCCATCGTCCGTCCATAGCACGTTGCCGGCGTGACAGTCGCCGTGCAGGCGAATGGATGTGACCGGGCCGGCGCGTCCGTAGCAGCGGCGCACGCCCTCTAGTGCTTGCTCGGCGACGCTTTGCCAGGCCGCCAGCAGGTCGTTCGGCAGGAAGCGATGTGCGAGCAGATAATCGCGCGAATCCTCGCCGAAGCTGGCGATGTCCAGCGTGGGCCGCTCACGGAAGGGCGTCACCGCGCCGACGGCGTGGATGCGGCCGAGGAAGCGCCCCATCCATTGCAGGGTGTCCGGCTTGTCCAGTTCCGGGGCGCGGCCGCCGCGACGCGGGAACACCGCGAAGCGGAATCCTTCCGCCGTATGCAGGGTTTTTCCGCCGGCCAGCGCCAATGGCGACACGACGGGGATTTCCCGCTCCTGCAGTTCGAGTGCGAAGGCATGCTCTTCCAGTATGGCCGCATCGCTCCAGCGTTCCGGCCGGTAGAACTTGGCCACCACCGGCGGCGCATCGACGATGCCGATCTGGTAGACGCGGTTTTCGTAGCTGTTGAGGGCCAGTTGGGAGCCGTCGCATTGCAGGCCGACGCTTTCCAGGGCATTCAGGACGACATCGGGGGTCAGGCCGGTATAAGGATGGGGGTGTGCGTCATTCTCCATGTTGTCATTGTACGTTTTCCCCGACGCGCTATCATGGAGGGCAAGAAGAACGCTCTCCACGATGGCCGACTACCCGCAAAATCTGGTTCACCCGCATCACCTGTTCGACGGCACGGAAGTCGTTGTCCGGCCCATCCGCCCGGAAGACGCCGCCATCGAGCAGGATTTCGTGCGCGGGCTGTCGGACGATTCCCGTTACAACCGCTTCATGGGCCAGTTGCGCGAGTTGTCGCCACGCAAGCTGCAATACATGACGACAATCGACTATGACCTGCACATGGCGTTGATTGCCACGGCGATGCGCGACGGCCATGAAGTCGAGATCGGCGTGGCTCGTTACATCGTCACGCCCGGCAGCGACAGCGGCGAGTTCGCCATCGTGGTGGATGATGCCTGGCAGGGCACCGGAATGGCAGGCATCCTGATGCTGGATCTCATCGCAGCCGCACGGAGCAAAGGGCTGAAAACCCTGGAAGGCTTCGTGTTGTCGAGCAATCACAAGATGCTCAAATTTTGCCATCAGCTCGGCTTTGCATTCCACCGCGATCTCGGCGATGGCGACACGGTTCGCGTCGTCAAGGCGCTTGATTAGCGCCCATCGGACAGACCTTGTGGGAGCGGCCTACCGGCCGCGATAGCGGCGAATATCGCGGCCGGTAGGCCGCTCCCACAGGACTGCGGTTACTAATGAGAAGAGGCGCTTTGGCCTGGCTTCCTTCGGCGTCAGATCCCAGGCGTGGCGTTGATGAATCTTCATCCGCCGCAATGCGCGACCACCAGCGGCACGAACATCTCGTCGGCGCTGACCCCGCCATGCACGCCGATCTGGCGGTGGCGTTTTTCGCCTTCGACCCAGTCCAGCAGCGTCCAGTCATCGCGCATCACCAGCGCGTAGTCGCCGATGCGCGATGCCAGGCGCGGGTCTGCTTCGCCCGGGCCGAACCAGTCCTGCTCGATCAAGGTCCGGCTCGGGAAAGCGTCCATGCAATGGCCGAAGTTTTCGGCCACGTAGTCCTCGAAGCGGGTTGCCTGCCCGGGTTTGACATAGCAATAGACGACCCGCCGCTCGCCGCACAACGGGCGGGCCAGCGTCTCTGCAAGCTTCGGGTGCTGCGCCAGGTCGATCTGGCGCTCCGGCGGCGAATCGATGAAGCCGTGGTCGGCACAGGCCAGTACGACCGTGTCGCTGCCCGCGATGGCGGCAAGAAAAGCGCCGAAGGCCTCGTCCAGCGCGGCGAACTGCGTTGCGAGCTTGTCGCTGCCCACGCCGTGGATATGGGCCAGCGTATCGAGTTCGGAGTAGTAGGCGTAAACATAGGCTGGCTCGGCAGCTTCCCGAATGGCTGTCTCGATCTGGCCGAACAGTTCGACCGGCGTTTTGTAGCCGCGCACCGCGGCGCGGCCGCTGTGATAGAGATTGAATTCCGAGTTGGCAATGGCCTGCGGCGAAACAAAGGTGGCGCGTCGCGCGATGCGATCGACGAAGGACGCATGGCCGAACAGCCGGCGCGACAAGGCGCCGGGCGGCGCATCGAATTCTCCCGCGCCGCGCGGCTTCAGCGGCAGCACGGCGGCGATGGCGTCCAGTTCCGAAAAATACATGTGCCAGCCGGTCAGCGCATGCTGCTGCGGCGCCAGGCCGCTGAGATAGGCAGTCACGGCGCTGGCGGTGGTGGAGGGGAAGACCGAAGTGAGCCGGGAATGCAGATGGCGGTGCAGGGTGCCGCCAATGCCATTGCGCTGCAGGTAATCGTAGCCCAGTCCGTCGATGACCAGCAGGACGATGTTGTGCGCCGTGTCGAGCAGGCTGACTTTCAGGTCGCGTAGCGGGGCATAGGGCAGGGGCGTCTGTGCGCCGCTGGCGTCGCCGAGGGTGCGCATCAGGTTGACGATGCTGCCGCCCTGGTAATTCGGCAGGATCACTTCATTCGTTTCAAATCGGTTTCTTTCGATCAGGGGAAGGATCTCAGTGATCCTCTATATGCGGCGCACCTTCCTCCGCCGGCGCGCCCGTGTCGGGATCGATCCAGTCTGAGATGCCAAGCTCGTCTTCGGCCTGCGCCAGGGTTTCGCCCGGCTCGTAGTCCGATTCGTCGCTGTACTCCATGTCCTCCGCCGCTTCGAGCAGGGTCGGGAAGGGCCCATATTCCTCGCCGCTGTCCTTGTCCTGCCAGTAGAAACCGTCCGGTCTTTCGAGGACGCGGGCACGGTCGTAAGCTGAAGGCGTGGAGGGTATGGTCTTTGGCATGGCGATCTCCTTCTTGCTTGGTTATCTTGAACCATTCTATTTCGAAAAGCTATGGCGATTCGTCGGCCGGTTCGTTGACCGGAGTCAAATGAGGTGCCTTCAAAGCCATAACGGCCGCCAAATGAAAACCTGAATCCTTGTGCGGCGCTTTGGCGGGCGTTATAGTTGATTCGAACATGCGAATATTGAAAGGAAGCCTGCATGCCTCTGAATCGACCCCTCGATGCGCAGTCACTGCCGCGAGCGTTATGCCGGAACTAAAACGGATATCCACCCACTCACAGAAAGGTGTCGTCATGCAAAGACCCATCCAGATCACCTTCAAGGACATTGCCCATTCCGAGGCGGTGGAAACGCACATCCGCGAGAAGGCGGCCAAGCTGGAGACCTTTTACCCCGGCATCATCGGCTGCCACGTCACCGTCGAGTTGCCGCACAAGCACCAGCATCAGGGCAAGCTGCACAACGTCCGCATCGACATCAAAGTGCCGGGCAGTGAGATCGTGGTGAACCGGGACAAGCACGAGGACATCTACGTCGCCCTGCGCGACGCCTTCGACGCTGCCAAGCGCCAGGTCGAGGAGTACGGCCGCAAGCAGCGCGGCGACGTCAAGCGCCATGAAGAGCGGCGCCAGCCTGCCGAGGAGGAGTAGTTCAGGCCTTGTTCAGGCAGCGCGGCGGATGAACTCGCGCACGCGGGGATAAATCGCCTCGCGCCAGCGCCGTCCGCTGAAGATGCCGTAGTGGCCGACGCCCGGCACGAGGAAGTGCTCCTTCCTTTTCGCCGGGATGTTGCGGCACAGGCCGTGTGCGGCTTCCGTCTGGCCGGGGCCGGAAATGTCGTCCAGTTCCCCTTCGATGGTCATCAACGCCGTGTCGCGTATGGCCGAGGGCGTGACATGCCTGCCGGCCACCACCATTTCGCCCTTCGGCAGCTGGTGCTTCATGAACACCATGTCGAGGGTTTCCAGGTAGTACTCCGCAGGTAGGTCCATCACCGCGTTGTACTCGTCGTAGAACTTGCGGTGCGTTTCCGCCGAGTCGCCGTCGCCTTCCACCAGATGGTTGTAGAAATCCACGTGCGCCTGCAGGTGGCGGTCGGAGTTCATGGCGACGAAGCCGGCATGCTGCAGGAAACCGGGATAGACGCGCCGCATGTAGCCGGGATACTTGAGCGGCACGCGGGTGATGACGTGGGTGTCGAACCAGCGCAGGCTGCGCGTCTTGGCGTAACGGTTGACTTCCGTCGGGGCGCAGCGCGTGTCGATCGGGCCGCCCATCAGCGTCATGCTGCGCGGTCGGGCCGGGTCGCCCGCGGCCGCCATCAGCGAGACGGCCGCCAGCACCGGCACGGTCGGCTGGCACACCGAGATGACATGCACGTCCGGCGCGAGCAGGCGGATGAAGTCCTGCATGGTGGCGACGTAGTCGGCGAAATGGAAATAGCCCTCGGCCAGCGGCACCAGACGGGCGTCGTGCCAGTCGGTGACATGGACATCGTGGTC
>JADFDL010000043.1 GCA_018262875.1 Rhodocyclaceae bacterium
ATTGCAGCATTCGCCTCAAGTCATGCCGACCTCCCCAATAGACGAAGCCATCCACCATGCCGGCCGCATCGTACTGGGCAAGGAACGCCAGATCCGCCTGACCCTGGTCTGCCTGCTGGCGCGCGGCCACCTGCTCATCGAGGACCTGCCCGGCGTCGGCAAGACCATTCTGGCGCATGTGCTGGCCAGGCTGCTCGGCCTGAACTTTCACCGCATCCAGTGCACTGCCGACATGCTGCCGGCGGACATCATCGGCGTGTCGATCTACGACCGCAACACGGGCGGCTTTCAGTTCCATCCCGGCCCGATCTTCGCCCAGGTCATTCTGGTCGACGAGATCAACCGCGCCACGCCGAAATCCCAGAGCGCCTTGCTGGAAGCGATGGAGGAGCACCAGGTCACTTGCGAGGGCGAAACACGCCCCCTGCCCGATCCCTTTTTCGTCATCGCCACGCAGAACCCCTATCACCAGATCGGCACCTTCCCGCTGCCCGAATCGCAGCTCGACCGTTTTCTGATGCGCATTGAAATGGGCTATCCGAACCAGAGTGCCGAGCGCGAACTGCTCGCCGGCGCGGACCGCCGCGACATGGTGGCGACCCTGGCCCCCTGCATGGAGCCGGGCGAACTGAGCGAACTCCAGCGGGCGGTCAGGGAGGTGCATGTCTCGGAGGCGCTCATCGCCTACGTGCAGGCCCTCGCCGAGCATACCCGCCGCTCGCCGGACTACGAAACCGGACTCAGCCCGCGCGCCGCGCTGGCCCTGTTGCGCGCCGCCCGCGCCTGGGCGCTGATCGACCACCGCGAACTGGTCCTGCCGGAGGACATCCAGGCCGTGCTGCCGGCCGTGGCGGGACACCGCCTGCATTCGGCCAGCGGCGCGCCGGCGGCCTCCTCCGCCGACATTGCCGCGGCACTCATCGGCGCCGTACCTGTCCCCTAGGGCCCGCATGCTGGCCGTCGCGTCGTTCAAGCGCTGGCTGTTCCGGCTTTACGGCCCGGAAGCCGCGCCGATCATCCTCACCCAGCGTCGCGTCTATGTCCTGCCGACCGGAGCCGGCCTGACCTATGCCGCGGCGCTCGGCCTCATGCTGATCGGCGCCATCAACTACAACCTGAGCCTGGGCTACGCGCTGATCTTCCTGCTCGCGGGGCTCGGTCTGGTAGCCCTCTTGCATACCTTCCGCAACCTGGTGCAAATCGAAATTTCGCCCGGCCGCGCTGAGCCGGTCTTCGCCGGAGACATGGCGCATTTCGGCCTGCAATTGCTCAACCGGCGCAAACAGGGCCGCTTCGCCGTCAGCCTGAATCTCGCAGGAGGCAAGGCCGTATCGACCGATCTGGCGGCTGACGCGGCAACAGCTGTCAATCTGCCCCTGCCGGCCGCCAGGCGAGGCTGGCTGCGCCCGGGACGCGCCACGCTGCAAACGCGCTATCCGCTTTGCCTTGTTCGCGCCTGGGGTTATGTCGAACCGGACATGCGTTGCCTGGTGTATCCCCGTCCCGAAGCCTCCCCGCCGCCCCTGCCGCTGTCGGCTTCCGGCGAAGCGGGGGGAGCGCGCAGCGGCAAGGGCACCGAGGACTTCTCCGGCCTGCGGACGCATCAACCCGCCGACTCTCCACGCCATGTCGCCTGGAAGGCGGTGGCACGCGGCCAGCCCCTGCTTACCAAGCAATTCACCGGCGCCAGCACCGCCCAGGTCTGGCTCGACTGGAACGACCTGCCGCCCGACCTGGACATCGAGGCGCGCCTGTCGCGCCTGACGCGCTGGCTGCTCGACGCCCATGCCCAGGGCCTGTCGTACGGACTCTGCCTGCCCGGCAAGACGATCCCGCTGGACCAGGGCACACGGCAGTTTCAGGATTGCCTCGAAGCCCTGGCCTTGCATGGCAGCTAAGCGCTCCGCCAGCCCCGTTCTCGCCCGCGCGCAGGAATTGTGGCTGCTCGCCTGCGCCGTCCTAACCCTGGTGCCCGATGTCGAGCATGCCCCGGCCTGGCTGATTGCCGCCGCTGCCGTGGCGCTCGCCTGGCGGGCGGCGATCTGGTGGCGCCGTACCGAGTTGCCGCCACGCTGGCTGCTGAGCTTTCTCGTCGCCGCCGGCTCGGTGGGCGTCTTTCTCACCTACCGCCAGTTCTTCGGCAAGGATCCGGGCATCGCCCTGCTGATTCTCTTTCTCGCCCTCAAACTGCTGGAGATGCGGCGGGTGCGCGACGGCCTGGCCGTCATCTTCCTGTGCTATTTCCTGCTGCTCACCCACTTCCTCAACGAGCAGGGACTGGATGTCGCCGGGCTGACCCTGGCGGCCCTCATCGTCATCACGGCCGCGCTGGCCAGCCTGGCGCACGCCGGCCAGTCCGTCGCCGCCTGCCTGCGCCTGTCCGCCACGATGCTGGCGCAGGCCGCCCCTTTCATGCTGGTCCTGTTCCTGCTCTTTCCGCGCGTGCAGGGCCCGCTCTGGGGGATGCCGGCAGATGCCTACAGCGGCATGAGCGGACTCTCGGATACCATGTCACCGGGCTCCATCAGCAACCTGAGCCTGTCCGGCGAGATCGCCTTCCGCGCCCGCTTCGAGGGCGAGATTCCGCCGAAGCAGCTTCTGTACTGGCGCGGGCCGGTGCTGCGCCAGTTCGACGGCCGCACCTGGCGCGCCGGCGCGCAGCAGGAGAAAGTCAGTCTCCCGGATACGGCGCCAGGCGAGACCGTCCGCTATGCGGTGACGCTCGAACCGCACAACAAGCACTGGCTGTTCGCCCTGGAAATGCCGGCCGTGCCGCCGCCCGGCGCCATTGTTTCGCGGGAATATCAGGTGCTGTCGAAGACGCCGGTGCGCAGCCGCCTCCGCTATGAAATGCAGTCCCGGCCCGGTTTCGTGCCGGACGCGGACGAATCCGATGCAACCCTGCGCACGCATCTCAACCTGCCCGCCAACAACCCGCGCACCCGGGCGCTGGCCGAACAATGGCGCCGTGAAACCGGACAAGCAGCGGGACAGAACGAAGCCGTCATCCGCCGCATGCTGGACCACTTCCGCCAGGAAAGCTTCTTCTATACCCTGACCCCGCCGTTGCTGGGGGAGAACGGCATCGACCAGTTTCTCTTCGAGACCCGGCGCGGCTTCTGCGAACACTATGCCTCGGCCTTCGTCTTCGCCATGCGCGCGGCCGGCATCCCGGCGCGCGTGGTGACCGGCTACCAGGGCGGCGAACGCAACCCGGTCGACGGCTACCTCATCGTGCGCCAGTCCGATGCCCACGCCTGGGCGGAAGCCTGGCTGGAAGGCCGCGGCTGGGTGCGCGTCGATCCGACGGCGGCCGTCGCGCCGAACCGCATCGAGGCCGGGCTGGCCTCCGCCGTGCCGGCGGGCGAACCCCTGCCATTCCTGGTGCGGGCCGATCTTTCCTGGCTGCGGCAAATCCGCTTCCGCTGGGAGGCGGTGACCAACACCTGGAACCAGTGGGTGCTGGGCTACGATCCGCAGCGCCAGCGCGAAGTGCTGTCGCGCCTCGGCATGCGCGAGCCGGACTGGAAAGCCATGACCGCAGTCATGGCGGCGCTGTGCGGATTTCTGCTGCTCGGGCTGACCGCCTGGGCGTTGCACAAGCGGGTACGGCTCGATCCGACGCTGCGCACCTGGAACCGGCTGAGCCGCAAGCTGGCGCGCCTCGGCCTGGCGCGCAAGGACTGGGAAGGGCCGGCGGATTACGTCCAGCGCGTTGCGCTGGCGCGCCCGGAACTGGCGCAGCCCCTGTCCGCAATCGCCGCGCTCTACATCGATCTGCGCTATGGCAAACTGGGCGGCAAGAAGCCCAGGCAAAAATTGCGCGGACTGATTGCCGACCTGAAGATTGCCAGCGAGCGATGAGCAGAATCCTGCCTGTTGCTGTCATCTGCGCGCTCGCGCTGACGATGCCTGCCGTCGCCGGCGCCGGCGGCTTCGCCCAGCGCGAGGACGTCAGGGCGTTCATTGAAGAAATGCACGAAAGGCACGGCTTCGATCGGGCGCGCCTGACCCGCCTGTTCGGCCAGGCGCAGCCTCAACCCAAGGCGATCCAGGCCATCCTGCCGCCGAAGGATCCCTCAGTGCGCTCGTGGCAGGCCTACCGCGCCCGCTTCGTCGAACCCAATCGCATCGAAGGCGGCTTGCGTTTCTGGCAAGCGTACCGGCAAACGCTCGAAGCGGCACGGCGCACCTACGGCGTACCGGAGGAAATCATCGTCGCCATCATCGGCATCGAAACGATCTACGGACGCAACGTGGGCAAGTTTCCGGCGCTGGCGACGCTGGCGACGCTGGCTTTTGACTACCCGCCGCGGGCCGAGCTTTTTCGCCGAGAACTGGAAGCCCTGCTGTTGCTGGCGCGCGAGTCGCACCGCAGTCCGATCGCGTATTCGGGCTCCTATGCCGGGGCACTGGGCATTCCGCAATTTCTGCCCAGCAGTATACGCAACTGGGGGGTGGATTTCGACGAAGACGGCCAGGTGGATCTGGCGGCAAGCAGCGCGGACGCCATCGGCAGCGTCGCCAACTTCCTTGCCAGCCACGGCTGGGATAGCGGCAGCCCGGTCGTCGCCTCCGCCCGCGCCGCAGGCGAGCGCGTCGGCGAACTCATCGACGCCGGCATCCTGCCCCGCTTCACGCCTGTGGAAATGACGGTCTACGGCGTCAGTTCCGCCGCCGATGCGCCGCAACTGCCGTGCGCCCTGATCGACCTGGTCACACCCGGCGAGGCGACCGAATACTGGCTGGGCTATCGCAACTTCTACGTCATCACGCGCTACAACCGCTCCAGCTTCTATGCGATGACGGTGTACGCGCTGTCGCAGGAATTGAAGGCCGAACACGAAGCGCGCCTGGCGGCACGCTGAAAGCTACAGCAGAACATCCTTGGAAACGCCGCGCCGCTTGAGGATGCGCCGCAGTTGGGCGAGCGCCTCGATCTGGATCTGCCGCACCCGCTCGCGCGTCAGCGACAGGCGTTCGGCCAGATCTTCCAGCGTCGCCTCCTCGCAGCCGTTCAGTCCGTAGCGGTATTCGATGACCTGACGCTGCTTGATGCTGAGCATGCCGATCCACTCAGTGACCAGATGTTCCACCTCGGCTGTCTGGATCTGCATCTCCGGGGTTTCGGCGGCGTCATCGGCCAGCGACTCGCCGATGGACAGGCTGGGGTCGATCTCCAGCGGCGCATCCAGCGACGCCACATGCTCGTTCAGCGCCAGCACCTGCCGCACCTCCTCGACCGGCTTGTCGAGCAGCTGGGCGATCTCCTCCAGCCCCGTCTCGCGCGCAGTCGACGCTTCCAGGTTACGCATGGCACGCAGCACCGAATTGAGTTCCTTCACCACATGAACCGGCAGACGGATCGTGCGCGACTGATTCATGATGGCCCGTTCGACATTCTGGCGGATCCACCACGTCGCATAAGTCGAAAAGCGGAAGCCGCGTTCCGGGTCGAACTTCTCCAGAGCGTGGATCAGGCCGAGATTGCCTTCCTCGATCAGGTCGAGCAGCGGCATGCCGCGATTGAGGTAATGCTTGGCGATGTTAACCACCAGGCGCAGATTGTGCTCGATCATCTTCTGCCGCGCCGCCTCGTCGCCCTGCTTGGCCAGCCGTGAAAAGGCCAGTTCCTGCTCCGGGGTCAGCAGGGGGTTGGCGCCGATCTCATTGAGATAGATCTGGGTAACATCGCTGAGAAATTCGGGTTCGGCGGCCGGCGCAGGCTCGGGTGCCGCAGGTTCGGCAAGCTCCCCTTCCTCCGGCAGGCTCTCGTCGCGCATGGACTACCTCGGCGGCAGCAGCTTGAGGGGGTCGAGCGGCTTGCCCTGGCGGCGAATCTCGAAGTGGAGTTTGGCCTGATCCGCGTCGCTGTTGCCGAGTTCGGCGATCTTCTGCCCCCTCGCCACCTGCTGACTTTCCTTGGCCAGCAATTTGCTGTTGTGGGCATACACGCTCTGAAAGCCATGGGCATGCTGGACGATGATCAGGTTGCCATAGCCGCGTATGCCACTGCCGGCATAGGTCACTTTGCCTGCCTCGGCGGCCAGCACCGGTTCGCCGATCCGGCCTTCGATATCGACACCCTTGCTGCCGCCTTCCACGTAGGGGGCGAGTACCCTGCCGCCGCTCGGCCAGGCCCAGTTCAGCTCACTGCCCGCAGGTTCCGCCGGCCTGGGTTCAACTCTGGGCGGCGCGACGGGTTGCTGCGAGTGCGCGTCCGCGGGCTTCTGCACCGCCGCCACGGCCTGTTCCGTGTAGGGCTGCTTGCCCCCCTTCGGCTCACGCTTGAGGGTGTCGGTATTCGACGGCACGCCTGCAGCGAGAGGGCGTATTTCGACCGCCGCCGGACCGGCGATCGGCTTCGCCACCGCCACACCCTCGGGAGGAGCAATGCGCAATTGCTGGCCGACCCGGATTACGTTGGGATTGTCGATATTGTTCCAGGCGGCAACGTCGCGGTGAGATTGGCCATGTTCCAGCGCAATGCTATAGAGCGTATCGCCTTTTCTCACCGTATGAAATTCGCCCGGCCTGGCGGGCTGAACCGCCGACGTCGACCCTTTAGCCGGTGCCGCACCGCGCTCGATCACCGGAGCGGACGTCCTGGACGCACAGCCGCCCAGCAAGATAGCTGCGAGTACGGCAAGCAGAATCGCATACCGAGAAACAAGGTTCGCCATGCTTATTCGACTCCGGCTACGAGAGGTACGAAACGCACCGCATCGAGACGCGTTTCGCTATATCCACGCGGACTGCGCTCGATCAGGCAAAGCGATTGCTCGGCGCCACCCAGCGGCAGGATCATGCGTCCGCCCACGGCGAGTTGCTCAAGCAAGGCCTGCGGCACGCGTCCTGCGGCAGCAGCAAGGATGATTGTATCGAAAGGCGCGGCATCCGCCAGCCCCAGATTGCCGTCCGCATGTTTCAGCCTGACATTGGGCAAGCGCAAATGACGCAAATTGGCGCGCGCCTTGTCGAGCAACTGGGCGATGCGCTCGACGGCATAGACATCCTTCGCCAGTTGCGCCAGGACAGCCGCCTGATAGCCGCAGCCGGCGCCGATCTCCAGCGTCTTGCCCAGATCCCGCCCTGCGGCCAGCAGCTCGATCATGCGCGCCACGATGAACGGCTGGGAAATCGTCTGCTTCAGGCCGATCGGCAAGGCCATGTCTTCATAGGCGCGCGAGGCGAGTGCCTCCTCGACGAAGATATGGCGCGGGACAGCCGCCATCGCCGCCAGCACCCGTTCATCCCGTATGCCGTCGGCACGCAGTCGCTCGATCATCCGCGCACGCGTGCGCTGGGAGGTCATGCCGATACCGGACAACTCGCGTTTCATGCCTCTAGCCAGTCTTCGATGGTGCCGATCTGCGCGCCATGGGTCAAGTCGATCTGCAAAGGCGTGACCGAAGCATAGCCATTCTCGACAGCATGAAAATCAGTCCCTTCTCCGGCGTCCTGCGCCAGCCCTGCGGCACCGATCCAGTAAACGATATCGCCGCGCGGATTGACCTGCTTGACCACGCCTTCTGCCTTGTGCCGCCTGCCCAATCGGGTCACCCGCACCCCCTTGAGCATCTCGATCGGCACATCCGGAATATTGAGGTTCAACAACACCGGTTCGCTCAACGGGTGACGCAAGCAACGCTCGACCATGCGTCGCGCCACCATTGCGGCCGTTTCGAAGTGCGCCGCCTTGTGGCTGGTCAGCGACACCGCCAGCGAAGGGACGCCCAGCAGATGGCCTTCCGTCGCAGCGGCGACCGTGCCGGAATAGATGGTATCGTCACCCATGTTGGCGCCGTGATTGATGCCGGAGATCACCATGTCGGGCAGATGATCCAGCATGCCGGTCACTGCCAGGTGCACGCAATCCGTCGGGGTGCCGTTGACGAAATAGAAGCCGTTGGCGGCACGGCGCAGCATGAGGGGCCGGTCCAGCGTGAGGGAGTTGCTGGCGCCGCTGCGGTCGCGCTCGGGAGCGACGACGGTTATCTCGGCAATATCGGATAGCGTTCGGGCGAGGATCTCGATGCCTGGCGCAAAGTAGCCGTCGTCATTGGAAAGGAGGATGCGCATGGTATGCCGCGCGGCGATGGCTGCCTCAGGGTAAAAATGGTCGGGGCGGCGGGATTCGAACTCGCGACCCCTTGCACCCCATGCAAGTGCGCTACCAGGCTGCGCTACGCCCCGACTGGAGGCGAATTATATCAGAGGAGTGCGGGGAAGTGCGGCGCGCCGATGAAGCGCTTCAGGCACGCAGCAAGGCGACGATGCCGGCGATCTCGCCACGCAACGAGTCGGCGAGCGCATAGTGCCCTACCGAAGCGGATGCAGGGTCCGCCGCTTCCTTGCCAGCGCCTTCATCGAGACGGTTGCGCGCGCCGCTGATGGTGAAGCCTTCACGGTACAGCAACTCGCGAATGCGGCGCACCAGCAGCACTTCATGATGTTGGTAATAGCGGCGGTTGCCGCGCCGTTTGACCGGCTTCAACTGGGTGAATTCCTGCTCCCAGTAGCGCAGCACGTGCGGCTTGACGCCGCACAACTCGCTTACTTCGCCGATGGTGAAGTAACGTTTGGCCGGGATGGGCGGCAGATCATCCTTGCTTGCCATGGCTGCTCAGCTTCTCGACCGAGGCTTTGAGTTTCTGGCTGGCATGGAAGGTGACGACGCGGCGCGCGGTGATCGGAATTTCCTCGCCGGTCTTGGGATTGCGGCCAGGACGCTGCGGCTTGTCGCGCAGCTGGAAATTGCCGAAGCCGGACAGCTTGACGCTTTCGCCGCGCTCCAGCGCCGTGCGGATTTCCTCGAAAAAACCCTCGACCATGTCTTTCGCTTCGCGCTTGTTCAGGCCGACCTTTTCAAACAGGAGATCGGCGAGTTCCGCCTTTGTTAACGTCATTTCT
Organism: Rhodocyclaceae bacterium; assembly: GCA_018262875.1. Classification (GTDB taxonomy): domain Bacteria; phylum Pseudomonadota; class Gammaproteobacteria; order Burkholderiales; family Rhodocyclaceae; genus Desulfobacillus. The sequence continues at coordinate 8,914 of JADFDL010000043.1, forward strand.
GCTCCCTAGGAACGCAGCTTGGCAGCGAATTTTTCGGCGGCTGTTTCGATCAGTTTGACCATTGCCGCATCGACCTCGCCATCCGCAAGCGTTTTCTCAGTATCTTGCATAACTACCCGGAATGCAAGACTTTTTTTCCCTGGATCGACTCCTTTGCCCTGGTAAACATCGAACAGGACGACCTCCCTGACAAAGGCGGGGGCTGCGGCAATCAGGCCTTCCAGCAAAGGCTGGGCCGGCTGCTCCTGACCCACTACCAGCGCAAGGTCGCGTACCACGGCTGGAAACCGCGACACCCCCTGGTAATTCGGCAGCGGCTGCTCCAGGACGGCATCGATATCCAGCTCGAACACGACCGGCGGCGCATCGAGTTCATACTTTTGCACCCAGCGCGGGTGCAGTTCGCCAACCAGGCCGATCACCTCGCCCTTGACACTGACCGTGGCGGCGCGGCCGGGATGCAGCGCCGGATGGTCGATACGCTCGAATTGCGCCTGCAACGGTGCCAGCAAGGTTTCCACATCCGCCTTGATATCGAAAAAATCCACTCGGCGCGTTGCCGATCCCCACTGCTCCGGCGCCGCCGGCCCCGCGGCCAGGGCGGCGATCCGCTCGGGCTGCATGAAGCCTGCAATCAGGTCAC
>JADFDL010000044.1 GCA_018262875.1 Rhodocyclaceae bacterium
CCTCCTCGGCGGCTTCCATCACGCGCCGCGTCACCACGCCGGCGCCGCAATGAATCGTGGCATAAGGCTGCGCCGTGCCCGGCAAAGTCAGTCTCTCCACTACGGCGAGGCGGTCGAGCTTTTCGGTGTTGATGACGACGGAGCGGGCATCGAGCGGCACCGCGCCGCCGGTGTAGCCGGTGCCGCCGCCGCGCGGGATGATGGTCAGGCCCAGCGCAATGCAGTCCTTCACCAGCCCCGGGATCTCCTCCTCCGTGTCCGGACAGAGCACGACGAAGGGATACTCGACGCGCCAGTCGGTGGCGTCGGTGACGTGCGAGACGCGCGAGAGGCCGTCGAAGCAGATGTTGTCGCGTCGCGTGTGCTTGGCGAAGGCGCGCAGTACCTTGGCGCGCAGTTCGGCGGTGGCGGCGAAGGCGGCGGCGAAGCGCTCGACGGCTACGTGCGCCGCCGCCAGCAGTTGCGCGACGCTTTCGTTGCCCTGGCGGCGCTTCTCGATCTCGGTGAGGCGGTGGCGCAGGGCGCCGATCAGCGCCTCCTGGCGGTCGCGGTTGTCGAGCAGGTCGTCTTCAAGATACGGATTGCGCTGCACGACCCAGATGTCGCCCAGCACCTCGTAGAGCATCCGTGCCGAGCGGCCGGTGACGCGCTCCGCGCGCAGCTTGTCCAGCACGCGCCACGCCTCGTCGCCGAGCAGGCGGATGACGATCTCGCGGTCGGAGAACGAGGTGTAGTTGTAGGGGATTTCGCGCAGGCGGGGCATGCGGGCGGGGCGGCTGCAAAGGAAAGAATTTTAGCTTACCGCAATGCAACACGCGGCGGAATCAACCCCTTGCGGTATTGACGTGCCGTATTCCCCAAGGGGACTTTCTTCTGGGCATTGCGGGACTGGCTTCAGGATAGATGAATGGAATTTCAGTTGGCTCCGGCATCCCTTCGTCCCCCGCGGAAGTCAGTCTCTGCGAGACGGCGAATCCACTGACGATGCCCTTCGCTTCGTGGACTGGAGTGACGCCCTTGCTTTGGCTGAAATGCCATAAATGCGATTTAACCGTGTATTCTTGCTATATAAGTGGTAAATTGCACGGATGAACCCGCGCCTAGCCCAGCAACAACTTGCCGACCTGCTGGCCCAATTCCCGGCAGTGGTACTCATCGGGCCGCGTCAGGCGGGCAAGACGACCCTGGCTCTGGCGGAAGCGGAACGGCGCGGCGGCGCCCTTTATCTCGATCTGGAGTTGCCTTCTGCCCAGCGCCAGTTGGACGATGCGGAAGCCTTTCTGCTCGCGCATCGCAACCGGCTGGTGATTCTGGACGAGGTGCAGCGCATGCCCGGGCTGTTTGCCGTGCTGCGCGGCGTGATCGACCTGCGCCGCCGGGCGGGCGAGTCCGCCGGACAGTTCCTGCTGCTCGGCTCCGCTTCCGGCGTGCTGTTGCAGCAGGCGAGCGAAAGCCTGGCGGGCAGGATCGCACAGGTTGAACTGACGCCTTTCCAGGCGCGGGAAGTGCTGCCGGCAGGCGCTGCCGCCACCGACCTCAACGCCCTTTGGGCGCGGGGCGGGTTTCCGCTTTCCTGGCTGGCCGAGGACGACGCGGCCAGCCTGCGCTGGCGCGAGGCCTTCATCGCCACTTATCTGGAGCGGGACATTCCGGCCCTCGGCCCGCGCATCCCCGCCACCACCCTGCGCCGCCTGTGGACCATGCTGGCCCACAGCCAGGGCGGGCTGCTCAACCAGTCGCAACTGGCGGCCTCGCTCGCCGTCAGCGGCCAGACCATCGCCCGCTACATCGATTTGCTCTGCGACCTGATGCTGGTGCGCCGCCTGCCTGCCTGGCACGGCAGCGTCGGCAAGCGGCTGGTGCGCGCGCCAAAAGTCTATGTGCGCGATAGCGGTGTCGTGCATGCCCTGCTCGGGCTGGCGAATCTGGAAGCGGTGCTGGCCCACCCCGTGGCGGGCGCGAGCTGGGAGGGTTTCGTCATCGAGCAACTGATCGCCGCCGCGCCGCAGGCCGAAGCCAGTTTCTACCGCACTTCGCACGGCGCCGAAGCCGACCTGGTGCTGAGCTTCCGCGGCGGCGAAACCTGGGTGGTGGAAGTCAAGCGCTCATCGGCGCCCACGGTTTCCAGAGGATTCCATCTGGCCGCAACCGATGTGGGCGCCACGAGGAAGCTGCTGGCCGCGCCGGTATCGGCCCCTTACCCCATGCGCGACGGCATCGAAGCGATGGGTCCGCTGGCGGCTGCCCTAATGCTGGCGGCCCAATGAACCCGGTCTGCTAGGCTTGACCCCATGACTATCGACTACCTCACGAAAATCCTCAACGCGCAGGTCTACGACGTGGCGATCGAGTCGCCGCTCGAGCCGGCGCCCAATCTGTCTGCGCGCCTGAACAACGCCCTGCTGCTGAAACGCGAGGACATGCAGGAGGTGTTCTCCTTCAAGCTGCGCGGCGCTTACAACAGGATGGCGCACCTGTCGCCGGCGGCGCTCAAGCGCGGCGTCATCACGGCGTCCGCCGGCAACCATGCCCAGGGCGTGGCGCTGGCCGCGCAGCGGCTCGGCTGCCAGGCAGTGATCGTCATGCCGGTGACGACGCCGCAGATCAAGATCAATGCCGTGGCGGCGCGCGGCGCAGAGGTGGTGCTGGCGGGCGATTCCTACGACGAGGCCTACCGCCACGCGCTGGAACTGGAAAAGAAGCGGCGGCTGACCTTCGTCCATCCCTACGACGACCCGGAAGTGATCGCCGGCCAGGGCACCATCGGCATGGAGATCCTGCGCCAGCACACCCGGCCGATCCACGCAATCTTCGTGCCCGTCGGCGGCGGCGGGCTGATCGCCGGCGTCGGCGCCTACGTCAAGCGCCTGCGGCCGGACATCCGGGTGATCGGCGTCGAGCCGGTGGAGGCCGACGCCATGGCGCGCTCGCTCGCCGCCGGCCATCGCGTGCGCCTGAACCAGGTCGGCCTCTTCGCCGACGGCGTGGCGGTGAAGCAGGTGGGCGAGGAGACCTTCCGCCTGTGCAAGGAGGTGGTCGATGAGGTGATCCTGGTCGACACCGACGCCATCTGCGCCGCTATCAAGGATGTCTTCGAGGACACCCGCTCCATCCTCGAGCCGGCCGGCGCGCTGGCCATCGCCGGCGCCAAGGCCTGGGCGGCGCGGCACAAACTGCGCAACGAAACGCTGGTGGCGGTGGCCTCCGGCGCGAACACCAACTTCGACCGCCTGCGCTTCGTCGCCGAGCGCGCCGAGGTGGGCGAGCACCGCGAGGCGGTGCTGGCGGTGACGATTCCGGAGACGCCGGGCAGCTTCCGGAAATTCTGCAGCCTGCTCGGCGCGCGCAACATCACCGAGTTCAATTACCGCTACGACGACCCGCGCATGGCGCACGTCTTCGTCGGCGTGCAGGTGGGCAGCCGGGCCGAATCGCTCAAGCTGGTCGATTCCCTGCGCCGCCACGGCCTCGACACGCTGGACCTGACCGAGGACGAGATGGCCAAGCTGCATGTGCGCCACATGGTCGGCGGCCATGCGCCGGTGGACAACGAACTGATCTACCGCTTCGAGTTTCCCGAGCGGCCGGGCGCGCTGATGAAGTTCCTCAACAGCATGAGCGCGAGCTGGAACATCTCGCTGTTCCACTACCGCAACCACGGCGCCGACTACGGCCGCGTGCTGGTGGGGATGCAGGTGCCGCCGCGCGACAAGGCGGCTTTCCGCGCATTTCTGAAGGAGTTGGGCTACGCCAACTGGGAAGAAACGAAGAACCCGGCCTACAGGATGTTCCTCGGCTGAAGGCTGCCTGCCTTCACGTCGAATATTCCCGCTTCCGTGACGATGAAATCCATCGGCAGGTCATGCGCCTGCGGCCGGATGCTGTCGATGCGGGCCAGCTCGAAGCCGACGCCGATGGCGCGCGGCCGGGGCGAGATAGCAGCCAGGCTGCGGTCGAAATAGCCGCCGCCGTAGCCGAGGCGGTAGCCGGCTTCGTCGAAGCCGTTGAGCGGCATGAGGATCGTATCGGGCCGCAACGCTTCACCCCGCGCCGGGATGTGGATGCCGTAGCGATCCTCGATCATTTCGCTTTGCGGCGTCCATTCGCGGAATTCCAGCGGCGAAGCGTTGTCCATCACCACCGGAAGACAGGCGCGCAGGCCGTCGGGCAGTCGTCCGGAGACCAGCGCGCGGGCGTCGAATTCGCCTCGGAACGGCCAGCAGAAGGCGAGCATGGCCGGATTCAGGGCGTCAAGCAGTTCGCCCAGATGCCGTTCCAGTTTGCGTGACAGTTGCGCATGGATGTCCGTCGGCAGCGCTTCGCGCGCCGCGATGAGGCGGCTGCGCAAGACGTAGCGAAAGGCGCGGAGTTCGGTTGCGGCGGCGGAGTCTGTCATGCGCGTTGTGCTATTCTCGAAACAGTGGTTGAACTATATATGAAGCGTTTGTTGTGCGTCCTGTTGCTGGCGTGTTCGCTGCCGGCAACCCATGCCGCGAGCGGAGACGACCGCGTGCTGGCGGCGAAGGATGCCGTCCAGCGCGGCGACCGGATCAAGCTCGCCAAACAGCTCGAGGCGGTGCGCGGCCACGAGCTCGAACCCTACGTCGAATACTGGCTGTTGCGCCTGCGCCTGGAAGAGGCCGATAGCGCCGAGCTGCGCGATTTCCTGGCGCGCCAGTCTGGAAGCTATCTGGCCGACAAGCTGCGCGGCGAGTGGCTCAAGACGCTGGGCAAGCACCGCCAGTGGGACACCTTCGATGCGGAATACCCGCCGCTCGTCCAGACGGATCAGGAAATCACCTGCTATGCCCTGCAGAATCGCTTGCGCCTGGCCGACCTCGGCGCGCTGGACGAGGCGCGGCCGCTTTGGTTCGTCCCTGCCGAATTGCCCGAATCGTGCATTCCCCTGATGGAGCAACTGATTGCCGACAAGCGCCTCGGCGCCGACGACATCTGGGAGCGGATGCGCCGCCTGCTGGAAGCGAAGAAGTTCGGCGCGGCGAAGATCACTGCGGCCTATCTGCCGTCGAATCAGGCGCCTTCCGCAAAAACGCTCGATGCCATCGCCGACAAGCCGCTGCGCCATCTGGCGCTGTTGCCGTCCAACTTTGCTTCAAGCCGCCAGGGCCGCGAAATGGCGCTGTTTGCCGTGCAGCGCACGGCGCGCAACGATCCGGTTCAGGCGGCGCAGCAATGGGAGGGCATCAAGGACAAGTTCCCCGCGACGGATCGCGGCTATATCTACGGCCAGCTCGGCTGGCAGGGTGCGTTGCGGCATCTGCCCGAGGCCTTGGGCTGGTATGCCAGGGCCGGCGCTGCGCCGCTCTCCGACGAACAGGTGGCCTGGAAGACACGCGCCGCGCTGCGGGCGCTGAACTGGGCGATGGTGCATGAGGCCATCGAGCAGATGCCGAAGGCCTTGCAGGCGCAGCCGGACTGGATCTACTGGCTCGGCCGCGCCCATGAGGCACTCGGCCGGCAGGAAGAGGCGCGGGCGTTGTACGGGCGCATTGCCGGCCAGCCGAATTTCTACGGCAATCTGGCCGACGACGAGCTCGGCCGTCCGATCATGCCGCCGCCCCTGCCGCAGAAGCCGGCCAGCGAGGAAGTGAAGGCGGTTGCCGCCCTGCCGGGCATCCGCCGCGCCATGGCGCTGTTCCGCACCGACATGCGCATCGAGGGCATCCGCGAATGGAACTGGACGGTGCGCGGCATGGACGACGCGAAACTGCTGGCGGCGGCGGAATTCGCCAATCGGAACGAGATCTTCGACCGCGCCATCAACACCGCCGACCGCACCCTGGCGCAGCACGACTACTCGATGCGCTACCTGTCGCCGTTTCGCGAGCACGTCGAGCCGAAGGCCAGGGCGCTGCAGCTCGACCAGGGCTGGGTCTACGGCCTGATGCGGCAGGAGAGCCGCTTCATCACCAACGCCAAGTCGGTGGTCGGCGCCAAGGGCCTGATGCAGTTGATGCCGAAGACGGCGAGCTGGGTGGCGAAGAAGATCGGCATGCACGATTACCATCCCGGCCGCACCAACGACACCGATGTCAACGTCACGCTCGGCACCAACTACCTGAAGCTGGTGCTCGACGAGCTGGACAGCCATCCGGTGCTGGCTTCCGCCGCCTACAACGCCGGACCGGGGCGGGCGCGCAAGTGGCGCGATGCCGTCCGGCCGATCGAGGGCGCCATCTATGCCGAGACGATCCCTTTCAACGAGACGCGCGACTACGTCAAGAAGGTGATGAGCAACGCGGTGTACTACTCGGCCCTGTTCGACGGCCAGCCGCAGTCCCTGAAGAGCCGGCTCGGCACCATCGCGCCGAAGAACGGCAGCGGCGCGCCGAAGATCGAAGACCTACCGTGACTGCTTGATCGCCAGCACCGCCTGGTTGCGCAGCGCCCGCAGCATGGAGAGGACGTTTTCCGGGATGACCAGCTCGCCGGCGTTCGCCTTGTCGGCGTAGATCAGCCCGACCGGGGCGTTCTTGATCACCAGCGGGAAGAGGATGAAGGTCTCCGCCGCCACCGTCTTGCCGAACCATTCCGGGATGTGGCCGCTGATCTTCGGGTCGCGGATGTCGGAGATGAGGATGTCGGCGCCGCGCGAGAGGGCCACGTCGAAGATGTCCTTCTTGCCGCCGAGGGGGAACCTGAAGCGGCGGATGATTTCCTCGATCTCCGGCCCGAAGCCGAACTTGGCCGCCATGCTGTTGCTGCGCGCATCCTTGATGCACAGCAGGACGTGCTGGAAGCCGATGCCGCGGTACATGGTCTCGATGATGATGCGCAGGATGTCGGCGAGGGCATAGTCCCCCACCAGCGAGCCGGTGATGTCCTGGATGCCGGCGTTGAGGATGGCCTGGGCTTCCTCCAGGCTGGGGCCGGACGTTGCGGCTTCGCCGGCCGACTCCGGCCGCGCTTCGGCGGGCGCCGGCGCGACGATGGCCGTCCGCGTCAGGTTGCCCGGAATGCTCGTGGAGACCGCAGCCGAGGCGGCGTCCGTCTCGGCGGGCGGAGCCTTTCCGCTCCAGGCGCTGATCTGCCGGCCGAGCGTGCTCTGCTGCAGGCTGAGGCGGATGGCCGCCGTGTAGTTGACGACCTCTTCGAGCGAATGCTTGACGGTTTGCTGGAGCTGCTCGTTGTCGAAGGGGATGCTGTCGCCGAAGCGCCGGCTGATCTTCTGCAGTTCCTCTTTCTGCTTTTCCGCCGGCACCTGCTCGAACACCGCGCACAACTGCTCCGAGAGGCCGGTCAGATGGCGCAGGCGCTCGTTGGGATTGGTCGACTTCTTGACGGCCCCCTCGGGCAGCTGGCGCATGCTGCCGACCATGCTGTCCGGGAAGCCCCAGCTGCGCGCCACGCCGATGCCCAGCTCCTCGTAGGAGATGCCGAGCACCCTGGCCGAGGCGGCGGCCTCGCTGCCGCCGTGCTGGGCGAGGTGCTTGCGCACCTCGGCGGTCTCGTCGGGGAAGTAGTAGCAGGCCAGCATGCGGCCGAGGTTGTGGAACATCGAGCAGATGAAGGCTTCCTCGAAGTCCTTCACCATGCCATTCTTCGCCATGTCGCGCGCCAGGATGCCGCTCATGATGGCGCGCACGAATTCCTCGCGCAGCTGCGTCGCCTGTCCCTTGTTCTGCAGGTGCTCCATCAGGATCAGCGAGGTGGCGATGCTGCGCACCGTGCCGAAGCCGAGGATCATCACGGCGCGCGAGATGGTGCTGATGGTGCCGCCGCCGGCCTGTTTGTAGAACGCCGAGTTGACCAGGCGCATCAGCTTGTTGGTGAGTGCGACGTCCTTCAGGATCGTATTCGAAAGGGAGGAGACGCTTTCCTGGTCCGAGGCGGCGAGCCGGTTGATGGTCGAGATCGCCTCGGAGAGGGCCGGGAAGTCGCTCTTGTGGCGCATGCGGCGCAGGAGGAAATCCAGCGTGGACTGCTTGCTGCCCTCGGCCGTCCTGGCGGGGGCGTCTTCCTCGGGCGTCAACCAGGCCTTGAGGGCGGCGCGCAGGGACGGGATGTCGGCGTAGCGCACCGCGGTGTCCATGGCGGTGGCCTTCAGGATGATGTCGCCGAGCCGGTCGTCCACCATCCCGGCGGCCTCCGGCGGCAGGCGGATCGGCTCGGTGGACATGCGATGCAGCACGGTTAGCACGCTCTTGCCGCTGACCACCGGCCTGCCGGTGAGCAGTTCGCACAGGATCAGGCCGGCGGAAAAGATGTCCGATTGAACGCTGGCCCGGCCCTCGTTGATGCATTCGGGCGCCAGGTAGGCCGGCGTGCCGAGGATGCCGTCGCTGATGCCGGGCGTGCTGTCCTGGTTGACGCGCACGGCGATGCCGAAGTCCATCACCCGCGGCACGCCGTCGGCGTTGAGCAGGATGTTGGAGGGTTTCAGGTCGCGGTGGATGATGCCGTGGCGATGGGCATTCTCGACGGCGTCGAGGATCTGCAGCATCAACTCGATGGCGCGCGGCGCCGGCATGCCCCCCGTCTCGCGCAGGTGCTCGGCCAGGTTGCGGCCCTCGACGTACTCGAACACCAGGTAGGGGTCGCCATCCTGCTCGCCGGCATCGTAGATCGGCACGATGTTGGGGTGGCGCAGCTTGCCGACGGTGCGCGCCTCGTCCATCAGGGCCTGCCTGCGCGACTCGTCCCGGCTGTCCAGGTGCAGCGACTTGATGGCCACTTCGCGTTGCAGCTGCGGATCATGGGCGAGAAAGACCACGCTCTGCGCGCCCGTGCCGAGGACGCGGAGGATGTCGAATTTGCCGATTTTCTTCGGCATGGGCGCGGGATTTCTCATTTTTTCGCAAAAGCGGTCCTGCAATAGGCACTGCAGAGTGTAATAACGCCGCGTCCGGGCCGGACTTGAGATTAAAATGCGGAGACTTTTACCGGCACCATTCGCCTGCTTCGCAAAAACACCATGAAAACAAAGAATATTCTCCTGATCGGCGGCTCCGGCTTTTTGGGCGGCCACGTGGCGCGCCGGCTCGCTGCGCAAGGCCATCGCCTGACCGTGCCGACGCGGCACCGCGAGCGCGCCCGGCACCTGATCGTCCTGCCCACCGTCGAGGTGGTCGAAACCGATGTGCACGACGATGCCTGCCTGGCCGGGCTGGTGGCCGGACAGGACGCGGTGATCAACCTGGTCGGCATCCTGCACAGCCGCTACGGCCTGCCTTACGGGCCGGACTTCGCCCGGGCGCATGTCGAGCTGCCCCGGCGGATTGCGGCCGCCTGCCGTGCCGCCGGCGTGCGCCGGGTCGTCCATGTTTCCGCCCTCAACGCCGACGTGAACGGCCCCAGCCAGTACCTGCGCTCCAAGGGCGACGGCGAGGCCGCCTTGCGCGCAGCCGGGGAATCGCTCGACCTGACGATCTTCCGCCCCTCGGTGGTTTTCGGTGCGGAGGATTCTTTCCTCAATCTTTTCGCCCGCCTGCAGCGTCTGGCGCCGGTGATGC
>JADFDL010000045.1 GCA_018262875.1 Rhodocyclaceae bacterium
GCAGCCGCTGGCGCGTTTTGAACTCGACGCCGCCATTCTGTTCTCCGACATCCTCACCGTGCCCGACGCCATGGGCCTCGGCCTCTATTTCGCCGAGGGCGAAGGGCCGAAGTTCGAGCGCCCGCTGCGCGAGGAATGGGAGATCCGCAACCTGGCTGCGCCCGATCCGGACGTGGAGCTGCGCTACGTGATGGACGCCGTTGTTGAAATCCGCCGTGCGCTGGACAACTCGGTGCCGTTGATCGGCTTTTCCGGCAGCCCGTTCACCCTCGCCTGCTACATGATCGAGGGCGGCGCGTCGGAAGACTTCCGCACCATCAAGGCCATGCTCTACGACCGGTCCGATCTGCTGCACCATGTGCTGGAGGTGAATGCCAGGGCAGTGACCGCTTACCTCAACGCCCAGATCGAGTGCGGCGCCCAGGCCGTGATGATCTTCGACACTTGGGGCGGCGCGCTCAGCCATCGCGCCTACAAGGAGTTCTCGCTGGCCTACATGCAACGCATCGTGGCCGACCTGAAGCGGGAGCACGGCGGCGCGCGCATCCCGAGCATCGTGTTCACCAAGGGCGGCGGACAGTGGCTGGAAGACATTGCTTCAATCGGTTGCGATGCCGTCGGTTTGGACTGGACGACCGACATCGGCACGGCGCGCCGGCGCGTCGGCGACAAGGTGGCGCTGCAGGGCAACCTCGATCCGGTGGCGCTGTTCGCCCAGCCGGAAAAAATTGCGCAGGAAGCGCGCGCCATCCTCGATGCCTATGGCCCGGGCAGCGGCCATGTCTTCAATCTCGGCCACGGCATTTCCCAATTCACGCCGCCGGAGCATGTCGCGGCGCTGGTGAATGCGGTGCACGAGCACAGCCGCAAGCAGCGCCAGATCTAGCGTTCGGCCACCCCTCTCCGGAAGGCCAGGAAGGGCGCGGTCTGGCATGGTGCCCGGTCCGGAAACCGCATTAAAAAAGGCTGTCCGAAAGGCCTCGGGGGGTTGACTTATGCACAACAGCCTGTTTCAGACAGAAAAAAGCCTGTTTTCCAGCAGGGTTTCGCACGAATTTTCATAGCCTTGTTTTTCAACGTTTTTTTTAAGATTAATTGTTGGGCAAAGCAGGAAAATGCCTTGCTGGAAGCGGGTTTATAGGAAATCCGGCCGGGTTTCCCACAAAGTTACCCACAGATTTTGTGGACAAGAATATTGCGCTTTTATTGCAGTACCTTAGCGATGATTTCAATACTTCGCGCGAAGATGTGAAACCAACCCGATCGCTGCACGAAAATTTTGAAATGAATTTTCCGATTGTTCGTGTCGCGCTGGATGTTCCGTTGTCGCGCGGCTTCGATTATCTCGCGCCCGATGCGAGCGCCGAAGATGTCGGCAGGCGGGTCTGCGTGCCGTTCGGCAGTGGCGAGAAGATCGGCGTCATTCTGGAAGTGCCGGCGGCGAGCGATCTTCCGCCGGAAAAACTCAAGCCGGTGCGTGCCATCCTGCGCGATGCGCCGCCCTTTCCGCCGGACTGGCTGGCGCTGGCTGATTTCTGCAGCCGCTACTATCAGCATCCCATTGGCGAAGTCGTCGCGCTGGCCTTGCCGCCGGTCTTGCGGCGGCGCGATACGCTGCCGCGCCTGCCGGACCGGGAAACGTTCCGCATCACGGAAGCAGGCCGTCGCGCGCTGCCGCAACTGGCGCAGCGCAGCATTGCCGCTCGTCTGCTCGCTGCGCTGGAATTGAATGGTGCAATGTCGCGCCGCGAGCTGCGCACGGTTTCCGCTTCGGCGCTGAAGCAGTTGCCGGACATGCTGGAGAAAGGCTGGCTGGCCGTCGAGCAGGAAGCATTGAACCTGAAAATGGCGGCAGGCCCCGAATTGCTCGAGGAACAACGCCAGGCGGTGGAAACCGTAACGCAGGCTTTCGGCGGCTTCGCGCCGTTTTTGCTGCATGGCGTCACCGGCAGCGGCAAGACGGAAGTGTATTTGCGCCTGATCGAACAGGCGCTCGAACGCGGCGGCCAGGCCTTGCTATTGGTGCCGGAGATCGCTCTGACGCCGCAACTCGAAGCGAGGGTGAGCAATCGCTTTCAGGGCGCGCGGCTGGTGAGCCTGCACAGCAGCCTAGCCGATGGCGCACGTGCGGCGGGATTTCTCCAGGCGCTGAACGGCGAGGCCGACATCGTGCTCGGCACGCGGCTGTCGGTGTTCACGCCGTTGCCGCGCCTGGCCTTGATCGTGGTGGACGAGGAACACGATCCTTCCTTCAAGCAGCAGGAAGGCATGCGCTATTCCGCGCGCGACGTGGCCGTCTGGCGGGCCAAGCAACGCGGCGTGCCGATCGTTCTCGGTTCGGCGACGCCTTCGCTGGAAACCTGGGCCGCCGCGCAGGCCGGCCGTTATCGCCTGCTGGAATTGTCGTGCCGGGCGGTGGCCGAGGCCATGCCGGCAGTGCGCTGCGTCGACACGCGGCGCGAAAAGCTGCAGGACGGCATGAGCGAGCACTTGCTGCGGGCGATCACCGCGAGGCTCGAGCGTGGCGAGCAGAGCCTGATATTCCTCAACCGGCGCGGCTATGCCCCAGTGCTGGCCTGCCCGTCCTGCGGCTGGGTCAGCCGCTGCCCCGGTTGCGCGGCGAATAGGGTGGTGCATCTGGCCGACAAGCGCCTGCGCTGCCACCACTGCGGGCGCGAGGACCACATTCCCGTCGCCTGCCCTACCTGCGGCAATCAGGACATCCATCCCTTCGGCCGCGGCACGCAGCGATTGGAAGAAGCGCTGACCGCGCGCTTTCCGCAGGCGCGCATCCTGCGCGTCGACCGCGACAGCGCAAAAAGTCAGTCGCGCTGGCACGCCGTGCTGGAAGCCATCCACAAGGGCGAGGCCGACATCCTCGTCGGCACGCAGATGCTGGCCAAGGGCCATGACTTTCCTTTGTTGACGCTGGTCGGCGTGCTGAATGCCGACGCGGCGCTTTTCGCCGCCGATTTCCGTGCGCCGGAGCGCCTCTTCGCGCAGTTGATGCAGGTCGGCGGGCGCAGCGGCCGCGCCGCGCTGCCGGGCGAGGTGCTGATCCAGACGCAGTATCCCGATTACCCGCTCTACCGCGCCCTGGCCGCCCATGACTACGCCGCCTTCGCTGCCGCCCAATTGGCGGAACGCGAGCGGGCCGGTTTTCCGCCCTTTACCCACCAGGCGATGCTGCGGGCGGAAGCGCCGGAGTTGAAGCAGGCGCTCGCTTTCCTGCAGGCGGCGTCGGAACTGGGAGCGGGATTGGCCGAAGGGACAGTGTCGCTCTACGATGCCGTGCCGATGCGGCTGCACCGCCTCGCGCACCTGGAGCGCGCCCAACTGCTGGCCGAGTCGCGCAGCCGGCCGGCGCTGCAGGCTTTTCTCGCGCAATGGCTGACGGCGATCCGCGAACTGAAGACGCTGAAGGCCCTGCGCTGGCACATCGACGTCGACCCCCTCGAATTCTGATCAGCGGCGCCGACCCCGCCACCGGGCCGTCCCAAGGCGGGGCCAGTCAACGACTTGGAGCGAAGCGAACACCCGTCACCCCCTTCCCCTGGAAGGGGGGTGGGGGGATGGCCTTCCTTCCAATAAAAACCAGGCGTAGGCCGCCACCTGCACGACCAGCATGGCGGCGAAGGTGCTGCGGTAGGCAACGGTCTCCGTGAAGCCGGACAGGATCAGGCCGTCGATCAGTACGCCCAGACCCCATTGCAGAACGAAGGCGCCGATGAACAGCAGCAGGTTGAGCGTCGTCGTCACCCGTCCCGAGAGCGACGGCGCGAAATGGCCCGACAGCTGCGCGTAGGACAGCGAGCCGCCGGAGACGCCGAGGCCATACACGAACCACAGCAGCGCCGCCGGCTCCAGGCCGGCGACCATCGCCGCCTGCACGGCGAGCGCCAGGCCGTAACCGCCGACGAGCAGCGCCGCCGGACGGATGCCGGCGCGCGCCAGGCGCGTGGCGAAGGCGGCGATGCCCAGATGCGAGACCAGCATGGCGAGGTTCAGCGCGAAGAGGACTTCCGCCGCCTGGTGGCGGGACAGGCCATTGACGTTCATCAGCCACGGCACCGCCCACAGGCCCTGCACCGCCATGAAGCCGCCGGTGACCAGGGTCATCGGCGGCGCATAGCGCCAGAAGGTGCGGTGCGCCAGGATGCCGGCCACTTCCTTCAACTGGGCGGCCAGGCTTTCGCGCGCGACGCCGACGTCGCGTTGCGGCACGCTGAAGAAAAGCCATGCCGCGACCAGCACCAGCAGAAAAGTCAGTCCCTGGAAGACGCCGCGCCAGCCGATGAGCGGCAGCGCCATTTCCAGCGGCAGGCTGGCGCTGACCGCGCCCAGCCCGCCCGAGGCCATGATGGCGCCGGTGAGCGAGGCCTGGCGTTCCGGCGGAAAATTCTGCGCAAAGCCCTTGAAAGCGGCCATCAGGCAGGAGGAGACGCCCAGCCCGATGAGGCTACGCGCCACCGTCAGTTGCGCCAGGGACGTGCCGAAGGCGAACAGCAGGGTGCCCGCCGCGGCTAGCAGCAATAGGCTGGCCTCCACCTTGCGCGGGCCGTAGCGATCGAGCAGCAGGCCGAGCGGGATCTGGAAGGCGGCGAAGGCCAGCAGGTAGGCGCTGGTGAGCAGGCCGAGATCCGCCGCGGAGAGCGAGAGCTCGCGCGCGAGTCCCGGCGCGATGACGGCATTTACCGTGCGCAGCAGATAGGAAAGAAAGTAGCCCGCGGCGAAGGGTAGGAAGACCCTCGCCCAGAGGTTCAACGGGTCTGCTTTAGCCATGCGATGCGCTCGTCGATTTTCTGCACCCAGTTGGGCGAAAGCCCGGGGATGTCGCGCAGCCGCGCGAGCTCGGTCTGGTCGGGCCGGTGCGCGCGGAAGGCGAACCACAGATGGCGCAGCGTGACCGGCTCGGCGTTGCGGCCGATCAGCTCGAAGGGGTCGCCCGCCGCGATTATGCCGCCCTCGATCACGCGGTAATACCAGCCGGCGATGCAATGCTCGGCGACGAAGCGCATCAATTCATCCTCGCCGAATTTGTGGTTGATCTTCCAGCAGGGCTGGCGCGGCTGGCTCACCTGCACGGTAGCCGCGCCGATGCGGAAGATGTCGCCGATGCACACGGCGTCCTCGTCCCAGCCGGTGGTCGATACGTTCTCGCCGAGGCTGCCGGGAACGAACAGCGCCGTCTTGTCCGGAAAGGCCGCGGCGAGCCGCGCGTAGTTCTCGGCGGCGTAATGGTGCAGGGCCTTCCACGGCCCGCCGTGGACCCTGCGGTCGGCCTGCTCGTCGCCCTGCAGCCCTTCAGGACCGAGCAGGATGGGGCCGGCTACTGCTTTCTTGAAAATCCCGCTGGGATGGCCCTCCGGTGGCAGCGGGCGCACGCTGCCGGCGAAGACGGCGGCAATCATGCGGCGGAGAGCTTGGCCAGGGCGCCGGCCTGCGTGGCGTCCACGGCGTCGAGCGCGTCGACCGAGATGCCCAGGTCGCGCAACTGACCGTTCGAAAGGCCGTAGACCCAGCCGTGCACCGTAACGGACTGGCCGCGCTGCCAGGCGTCGCGCAGGATGGTGGTGCGGGCGACGTTGACCACCTGCTCGATGACGTTGAGCTCGCACAGGCGATTGACCGCGGCCTCGTCGCCCAGCGGCGCCAGCAGGCCGGCGTGCTTGTCGCGCACGTCCTGGATGTGGCGCAGCCAGTTGTCGATGAGGCCGAGGCGCTCGCCTGTGAGCGCCGCGCGCACGCCGCCGCAGCCGTAGTGGCCGCAGACGATGATGTGCTTCACCTTCAGCACGTCGACGGCGAACTGCATGACGGAGAGGCAGTTGAGGTCGGTGTGCACCACGACGTTGGCGACGTTGCGGTGCACGAAGACCTCGCCCGGCTGCAGTCCGGTGATCTGGTTGGCCGGCACGCGGCTGTCCGAACAGCCGATCCACAGGTATTCCGGATTCTGCAGGTGGGCCAGCTTGTCGAAGAATTCCGGTTCCTGGGCCAGCATTCTTTCGGCCCAGGCGCGGTTGTTCTCGAAGAGGTGTTTCAGTGTCATGGGCCGGATTCTATCAGCGGGCCGTATAATCCTCACCCATGCTGATCGTCTTCAAATCAAAGGCGGCCGGCGACGTCATGATGTTCGGCGACGTCGCGCATTCCCTCATGGAGATCATGGGCAAGTCTCCCGATCCGAAGGGCATCGTCACCGTCGAGCAGTTGCCGGATGCCATCGCCCGCCTGAAGGCCGCCGTGGCGCAGGACAAGGCCGAGAAACCCGTCGTCGACCACGACGAGCGCGTCTTCGAGAAGACGCCCGGGGGCGGCAAGCGCGAGCACGTCAGCCTGGCGCGCCGCGCCGTGCCGCTGATCGAACTGTTGGAATTTTCGCTGAAGGAAGAAGTGCCGGTGACCTGGGGCGTGTGACGAGCCGCCGCGCCTTACTTGAAGACGATGGCCCCCGATACATTGCCGACTGCAGAATTGAAGCCGTAGTTGGCGCCGGCCCGCTCGGCGCCGCTGCCTGCCAACATGCCCTGGATGGCGTCGCCAGAGGGAATCGATCCGCTGCAGGCCGTCAGGCAAGCCGATCCACTGCTGCTGATGGTCGAGCTGGTCCCGAGAAATCCCGTATTGCTATATTGGTTGGCGCTGCCGATGACGCTGAAGGTCTGCCCTGCCACGGGGATGTTGAGGGAATACGTCAGGCTTCCGCCGGTACCGGGGTTGCTGGCGAAATTGACGTTCAGCGTTCCGGTCACGCTGTTGGGGGCGCCTGTGGCGACGATGCTGCCGCCGGACACGACGACCGGAGCGGTCGACGCGAAAGAGGCATAGCCGCGAATG
The DNA here is from genome assembly GCA_018262875.1 of Rhodocyclaceae bacterium. Classification (GTDB taxonomy): domain Bacteria; phylum Pseudomonadota; class Gammaproteobacteria; order Burkholderiales; family Rhodocyclaceae; genus Desulfobacillus. Next base: position 6,841 of record JADFDL010000045.1, read on the forward strand.
ATGCTCGGCGCCACGACCGCCGCGCTGGTCAGTGACGCAACGTAGCTCATGCCGGCAAGCGATGTCGGCGTTCCGTATATGTCCGTCTGCGCCCCGCCGATCCAGCGACCCCAGCCGATGATGCCATCCGCGCCGAAATCCGCCACTGCGCCCCCTGAATAACCCATCAGTGGATATGTCGAGTCTGCAAATTGGGTCAACTCACCGGTCGGCGCGAAGGTCAGAGTGCCGCCGAGGAGACCGCCGCCCGCGCTGCCGGCTGCGGTCACATACGCGACGCCCAATCCCCCCGAACCGCTGGCCAACGGAATGATGGGCATGCCCGGATCGCTCTGGCTGCCAAGTCTTGCCGGATTGCCTTCGCCGTCGGTATCGTTTCCCGCAATAATCTCGTTCAGCTTCGGACTCGCAGGCGGTGGCGGGATTTCCGTCTTCTTGTCGGTCATCACCGGCCGGGTGTTGGCATCGGCGACATAGGCGGTCTCGCCGCTGTTGAGGACCAGGCAACCGGCGGCATTGCATACCTCGTTGCTGCCCTCGCCGGTGGTGACATTGATGCTGTTGCCGTGGGTGACCGAGAACTCGGTGCCGCGGATGCCGATGGTTGCCACCGTCGTGCTGATCCGGTAGTTCTGGCGGGTGGTCTTGCCTATCGCTCCGGTGATGGTGCGCATGGCGCCCTTCACCAGGCTGAAGAAGCCTTTCTCGCCGCCGTCGGACTTGCCGGCAAAGCTGTACTCGTCGATGCGAAACTGGGTTTGCGGAGCGAGCGAAACCTGGGCGCCGTCGGAGAAGTGCATCTGGGCGCGACCGTTGCCGGTGTCGATCGTCTCGCCACTGGCGACTTCGGCGCCCTTTACGAGCGGTCGGCTGCGTCCGTCTGCCGACAGCGCCCTGACATCGCCTGCGGTGAAGCTGATGTGCGCAGCAGTAGCCGCGTGGCCGGCAACCGGGAGAGCCGAGGCGAGCACGGCTATCAAAGTCCTAGTGGAAGGCGTCAGCCTGGCAGGGTTATGCATGGTCTCTCCGGAAGGGGATGTTTAATGCCGTCAGGGTATTCAGCGGGGGCCAGAGTAAAACATCGGATGGCCCACGTCAAATGGCGCTCGACTCACAGCACCGGCGCCAGCCAGCGCTCCGCTTCCGCGACCGTCATTCCCTTTCGCTTGGCGTAGTCCTCGAGCTGGTCGCGGCCGATCTTCGTCACGGCGAAGTAGCGCGCCTCCGGATGGGCGAGGTAGAAGCCCGACACCGAGGCGGCCGGATGCATGGCGAAGGATTCGGTGAGCGCCATGCCGGTATGCTTCTCCGCTTCGAGCAGGGCGAACAGCGGCCCTTTCTCGGTGTGGTCGGGGCAGGCCGGGTAGCCGGCGGCGGGACGGATGCCGCGGTACTTCTCGGCGATCAGGTCCGCGTTGGACAGCTTTTCGTCAGCCGCATAACCCCAGTACTCGCGGCGCACGCGCTGGTGCAGGTGCTCGGCGAAGGCTTCCGCCAGGCGGTCGGCCAGCGCCTTCAGCAAAATGGCGTTGTAGTCGTCGTGCTGCGCGGCGAATTCGGCCAGCTTCTGCTCGATGCCGAGGCCGGCGGTGACGGCGAAGGCGCCGACGTAATCCGCCACGCCCGAGCCCTTCGGCGCGATGAAATCCGACAGGCAGTAATTCGGTTTGCCCTCGGGACGCACCTGCTGTTGGCGCAGGTTGTGCCAGGTCAGGCGCACCGCCTTGCGCGAGTCGTCCGTGTAGATTTCCACGTCGTCGCCGACCGCGTTCGCCGGGAAGAGCCCGAACACGCCGCTGGCGGTGAGCCATTTCTCGTCGACAATGCGCTCGAGCATGGCCTGCCCGTCGGCGAAGACCTGGCGCGCCGTCTCGCCGACCTTCGGGTCGTCGAGGATCGCCGGCCAGGAACCGGCGAGGTCCCAGGTCTGGAAGAAGGGCGCCCAGTCGAGGCAGGGCACCAGCGCGGCGAGGTCGTAGTTCGCCAGCACTTGAACGCCAAGTTGCTTCGGCTTTGGCGCAGCGTCGACGGATTTGAAGCGATTGGCGCGCGCCGCTTCCAGCGCGACGAGCTGCACGCCCTTCTTCTGCGCATGCTGCGCGCGCACTTTGGCGTAGTCGGCGGCGATCTCGGCGCGATAGGCGGCGCTCCGTCCTTCCGAGAGCAGTTGCGAGACGACGCCGACGGCGCGCGAGGCGTCCGGCACGTACACCGTCGTGCCGGCGTAGTGCGGCGCGATCTTGATGGCGGTGTGGGCGCGCGAGGTGGTGGCGCCGCCGATCAACAGCGGCTGCGTGAAGCCTTGGCGCTGCATCTCGGATGCGACGTGGGCCATTTCCTCGAGCGAGGGCGTGATCAGGCCCGACAGGCCGATCACGTCGGCCTGGTGCTCGCGCGCCGCGGCGAGGATCCTGTCGGTGGCGACCATCACGCCGAGGTCGATCACCTCGTAGTTGTTGCAGGCGAGCACCACGCCGACGATGTTCTTGCCGATGTCGTGCACGTCGCCCTT
>JADFDL010000046.1 GCA_018262875.1 Rhodocyclaceae bacterium
TGACCGAGGTGGAGCGGTCGTCGATCATGGCGATCTCGTCGCAGGCCAGCGCCATCTCGTAGCCGCCGCCGGCAGTGGCGCCATTCAGGGCGGCGAGGAATTTCAGGCCTGAATGCTCGCTGGAATCCTCCAGTCCGTTCCTCGTCTCGTTGGTGAACTTGCAGAAGTTAACCTTCCAGGCATGGGTGGACAGGCCCAGCATGTAGATGTTGGCGCCGGAGCAGAACATGCGCGCCTTGCCGCTGGTGATGACGACGCACTTGGCTTCGGGATGCTCGAAGCGGATGCGCTGTATGGCGTCGTGCAGTTCCATGTCGACGCCGAGATCGTAGGAATTCAGCTTGAGCTTGTAGCCGGGCTTGATGCCGCGGTCTTCCTGGATGTCCAGGGTGAGCGTGGCGATGGGACCGTCGAAGGCCAGTCGCCAGTGCGCGTAGCGGGAAGGATCGGTATCGTAAGTGATCATCTCTGTGCCTCCGGGCGGGTTGTTCGCTTCGGCCGGCACGGAAATATAATGCAGGCTTAAGCTTTAAGTCGAAATATTGTACATATTTTGTAGCTGTTCTTGATTCTCGTCAACTGTTTTGTTTGAGGTGTCAATAATGGCGTCGGCCAAGCCGTACAGGTCGCTTCGCTCCGCCAGGATGCGGCGCAGGTCGGACATGGCTTCCTCGCGCCCAGTCATGGGCCGCAAATCGCCCTGGGCAATGACGCGCTGCATGTGCTCCTCGGGGCTGGCCTTGATCCATACCGTATAGCAGGCCGAGCGCAGGAGTTCGTAGGTGGGAGCCTCGGAAACGAGACCGCCGCCGGCGGCGATGACGACGTGTTCGTGATGCTCGATGATTCGCTCCAGGCAGCGCTTCTCAAAGCGGCGGTAGGCTTGCTGGCCGTAGAGCGAGAAGATTTCCGAAGAGGGAATGCCGGATTCGCGTTCGATCTCGTCGTCCAGCTCGACGAAGGGAACGCCAAGGCTTTCTGCGAGGCGCTTGCCCAGCGTGGACTTGCCGGCGCCGCGCAGGCCGATGAGGGCGATGCGGTTGCGCCGTTCGAGGGGGTCCTGCTCACCGAAGGCGCTGGAAAGAATGGCTTTCGCCTGCAGCAGTTTTTTCGGCGAGAGCTTTTCCAGATACTGGATCAGGAGGGTCAGCTCGATGGGGTGGCCGTCGCGCTCGCTGAGCAGTTCGGTCAGCGGGGTTTCGAGGGCGGCCGACACCTGGCGCAGCAGCAGGATGGAGATGTTGCCCTGGCCGCTTTCCAATTGGGCGAGATAGCGTTCGGACACGCCGGACTTGGCGGCCAGCGCCTTGCGCGAGAGGCCCTGGCGCGTGCGGGCATCGCGCACCCGGGCGCCAAGTTGCTGCAGATACGAATGCTCGCCGTCCCCGGTTTCGGCGGATGCTGCGGAAGGCTCGGCCGTCATGGGTTTTTCCCCTTCGGTTCAGTGACCAGATTGACTTGGCATATTGGCACAAGACGATGCACTATAACACTTGCCATATTGCTTTTATGCATTAAACTGGGTAAAAAATCACCCAAATGGATCGGAACTATACTGCAAACTGTTTACAAGGACCAAGCCGAAATGGGAAATATCACCGTCGAGGAATTCACCGATCTGATTGCCGGCATCACCGGACGCATTGCCGGGCGACCGCTGGACGGCGCGCTGGATGACTGGTTGAACGCGGAAATCCCGGCTGATGGCGCCGAGTTCCAGCGCATCTTCGAGACCTGCCAGGCGGCCATCGCCGCCGGCTGGATGTGCACCCGCGAAGCGGGCGGCATCAAGTTCAGCAGGGTCATCAAGCCGTCCGAGGCCATCCACGGCTTCAGCGTCGACGTCGTCGAGATGACCGATTGCAAGGGACCGCACCACCGCCACCCGAACGGCGAGATCGACATGATCATGCCGCTCGACGCCGGTGCGCAGTTCGACGGCCGCGGCCGTGGCTGGCTGGTCTATCCCGCCGGCCACGCGCATTTCCCGACCGTCACCGGCGGCAAGGCCATCGTGCTCTACCTGCTGCCGGACGGCGCGATAGAATTCACGAAGTAGGTCGGGCTTCAGCCCGACGACGGTTGTCGGCCTGAAGGCCGACCTGCAAAAAAATGGAGGAAGAAAAACATGCCGCAGCTATCCACGGCCGATCATCAATTCACACCGCCGCGCGTGACTGTGCCGCGCGACTACAACGCCGCCTGGGACCTGATCCAGCGCAACCTGCAAGCGGGGCGAGGGGCCAAGACCGCCTTCATCGACGACGCCGGCAGCTACACCTATGATGAACTGGCCGGGCGGGTGAACCGCTTCGGCAACGTGCTGGCCGGACTCGGCATCGAGGCCGAGGCCCGCGTCATGCTGTGCCTGCTCGACACCATCGATTTTCCGACCGCCTTCCTCGGCAGCATTCAGGCCGGCGTCGTGCCGATCGCCGCCAATACCCTGCTCACCGCGAACGACTACGACTTCATGCTCGGCGATTCGCGCGCCAGTGCGCTGATCGTCTCCGAGGCGCTGTGGCCGCAGTTCGAGGACATCGTCGGCAAGCACAAGCATCTGAAGCACGTCATCGTCTCCGGCAAGGACGCCAAGGGCCGGTTGCGCTTCTCCGACCTGATGGCCAAGGCCTCGCCGGAATTCGTGCCGGCGCAGACCACTTGCGACGACATGTGCTTCTGGCTGTATTCCTCCGGCTCCACCGGCGCGCCGAAGGGCACGGTGCACCTGCATTCGCATATGATCCAGACCGCCGAGCTGTATGCGCGGCCGGTCCTCGGCATCCAGGAGAACGACCTGGTGTACTCGGCGGCCAAGCTGTTCTTCGCCTATGGCCTCGGCAACGGCATGACCTTCCCGATGGCGGTCGGCGCCACCGCCGTGCTGATGGCCGAGCGGCCGACGCCGCAGGCGGTGTTCAAGCGCCTGCGCGAGCACAAGCCCTCGATCTTCTACGGCGTGCCGACGCTGTATGCCGCGCTGCTCGTCAGCCCCGAGCTGCCCAAGCGCGAGGAGCTGCGCTTGCGTATGTGCACCTCGGCCGGCGAGGCGCTGCCGGCGGATATTGGCAAGCGCTGGACCGAGCATTTCGGCGTCGAGATCCTCGACGGCATCGGCTCCACCGAGATGCTGCACATCTTCCTCTCCAACCGCCCGGGCGAAGTGCGCTACGGCACCACCGGCAAGGCGGTGCCCGGCTACGGCATCCGCCTGATCGGCGAGGACGGCCAGGAGGTGGGCGAGGGCGAGATCGGCGAGCTGCAGATCCGCGGCCCGTCCGCGGCCGTCATGTACTGGAACCAGCGCGAGAAGTCGCGCCACACCTTCATGGGCGAATGGACGCGCAGCGGCGACAAGTACACCCGCGATGCCGACGGCTACTACCATTACTGCGGCCGCTCCGACGATATGCTCAAGGTCTCCGGCATCTACGTCTCGCCCTTCGAGGTCGAGGCGGCGCTGATGACCCACGAGGCGGTGCTGGAAGCCGCTGTCGTCGCGCACGCCGACACCGACGAGCTGATCAAGCCGAAGGCCTGGGTGGTGCTGAAACCCGGCATCGAGGCTTCCGACGCGCTCGCCGACAAGCTCAAGCAGCACGTCAAGGACAAGCTGGCGCCCTACAAGTACCCGCGCTGGCTGGAGTTCGTCGCCGAGCTGCCGAAGACGGCGACCGGCAAGATCCAGCGCTTCAAGCTGCGCTGAGCCGATAGATGACGACCCATCCCCTGGCCCCTTCCCCGAGAGAAGGGGTAACGACAGTTCAGCCGCGATGCGGCTTCCATGTCGTTGACTTCAGCCCTCCTTGGGGCGGCCCGGCGGAGGGCTGAGGAAGCCATGCGTGTCCTGATCATCGAGGACGATCTCGACATCGCCACCAACCTCTACGAGTTCCTCGAGGGCAGGGGCTGCATCGTCGACATGGCGCGCGACGGCGTCAGCGGCATGCATCTGGCGGTGTCCGGCGAGTTCGACGCCATCGTCCTCGATCTCGGCCTGCCGGGCATGGATGGCCTCTGTCTGTGCCGCAAGCTGCGGAGCGAAGCGCGCCAGGACGTGCCGATCCTGATCCTCACGGCGCGCGATGTGCTCGACGACAAGCTGGCGGCCTTCGACTGCGGCGCCGACGACTATCTCGTCAAGCCCTTCGCCCTGCGCGAGGTGGAAGCGCGCCTGAAGGCGCTGGTGGCGCGCCGCCGCGGCCGCGTCGTCAGCCGCAGGCTGGTGCATGGCGGCATCGCCTTCGATCCGGCCAACCTGGCGGTGAGCGTCGACGGCCAGCCGGTGCATTTGTCGCGCAAGTGCCTGCGCCTGCTGGAGATGATGATGTCGACGCCGAACCGCGTCTATTCGCGCGCCGAGCTGGAACAGGAGCTGTGGGGCGACGAGCACCCGCAGAGTGACTCCCTGCGCAGCCACATGCACATGCTGCGCCGCGCGCTCACCGATGCGCGAGGACTCTCGCCCATCGAGACGGTGCACGGCGTCGGCTATCGCTTCGCCGCAGCGGATGTTCGTTAGACGCAGTCTTCGACTCAAGCTCGCCACGACCTTTGCCCTGGCCGGCATGGTGCTGGTGCTGGCTTTCGCCTTTGCCTTGCTGTTGCTCAATCGCTACCAGGAAGCGCAGCTCATCGATCAGATCGTCTCCGACGAGGTGGAGGCGCTCCTTCAGCAATACGAGCGCGAAGGCGCCATCGACGGCCCGCCCTATCGCAAGCTGCGCCGTTACGAAGTGCGGCCCGACACGCCGGCCCTGTCTTTGCGCAAGTGGTTTCGCGCCAGTTGGCTGGTGCACGGCTACGTCACCCGCGATGAGGGTGAGCGCCGCCAGTTGCCGGAGGAACTGCGCGACCTCGCGCCCGGCTTCCACGACGTCCGGAGCGGCGGCGACCGCTACCGCGTCGAGGTGCGCGAGATCGGCAGCACGCGCTTCTACATCGCCTATTCCGTCGCCCTGCACGAGGAACGCGGGCGCTACTTCACCCTGGCGCTGGTGCTGAGCGCGGTGCTCACCGCGCTGGCCACGGCGCTCATCGGCCTGTGGGCCTCCGGCCGCCTGACGCGCCAGATTGTCGATCTTGCCCAGCGGGTGCGACTGCTCGACGGCCAGTCGGTCGGCGATTCGCTCGAGCGGCATTATCCCGAGCGGGAGGTGGCCGAATTGGCCGCCGCCTTCGACGGCTATCACGAGCGTACGGCGCGCCTGCTGGAGCGGGAGCGCACCTTCACCGCCGACGTCAGCCACGAACTGCGCACGCCGCTCACCGCCATCCAGACCAGCTGCGAGCTGATGCTGGAGGATGCGGGCCTGTCCGCCAAGTCGCGCGCCCGCCTGGAGAAGATTTCCGCCGCCACGGTGCGCCTGACCGACCTGGTCAACGCCTTCCTGCTGATGGCGCGCGAGCAGGCCGACGGCATCCGCGGCGAGGTCGACCTGCGCGAATGCATCGAAGAAGCCGCGGAGAGCGTGCGCGAGCGCGCCGCATCGAAGGGACTGACTTTGCTGGTGGACGCACCGCAGAGCCTGTTGCTGCGCGTGCCACGCCGGGCGCTGCATGCGGTACTGTCCAACCTGCTGGCCAATGCGGTGAGCTATACCGAGCGCGGCACCGTGGCGCTGCGCACGCAGGGCGCCACGGTGGAGATCACCGACACCGGCAGCGGCGTGGTCGCGGACGAGATTCCGGAGCTGTTCCGCCGCTTCCACCGCGGCGACGCCGCCGGCGGCGGCGACGGATTCGGCCTGGGGCTGGCCATCGTCAAGCGCATTTGCGAGCAGGCCGGCTGGAAGATCGGCATCGAGCGGCGGACCGAGGGCGGCACGCGGGTGCTGCTGTCCCTGTCTTGACGTGGATTTGACGAACGCATGACAAGGATTTGATCCCGCCGCAGCTAGACTCCCCCCCAATACATAACGCCGGCCATGAGCGGCGAGTCACAACCAGGGGGGAATAATGCGGGGAAGCAAGTGGTTTTACGCCGGCCTGCTGGTGCTGGCGGCGGCGGGAGCGAAGGCGGACATCCTGGTTGCCCAAGTGGCGCCGATGAGCGGGCCGATCGGAGTCGAGGGCGTCGAATACAATTCCGGAATCAAGCTGGCCTTGGCCGCGGCCAATGCCAGCGGCGGAGTGCTGGGCCAGAAGGTCGTCCTTGAGACGGTGGACGATGAATACAGCCCGGACAAGACGGTGGCGGCCATCCGTCGCGCGGGTCGCGGCGAAGCGGTCGCCTTGCTGATGCACGTCGGCTCGCCTTCCCTGACCAAGGTGCTGGCCGAGCGCGTTCTCGAAGAGACCGGCTTGCCGGTGATCGGCGTTGTGCCAGGGGCGGAACCATTCCGCAAGCCGCACAATCCGCTTCTGTTCCACGTTCGGGCGGGCGATCTGGACCAGTACCGCAAGATCATCGAGCACTCGCTGACCATCGGCATGCGGCGCATCGCGGTGGTCTATGTCGACATCCCCTTCGGCAAGGCCGGACTGGCAGCGGTCGAGGCCCTGCTCAAGGAGCGCGGCCTCGATCCGGTGGCGCGCGCGGCGATCGTCATGACCGGCGCCGAAAGCCTGGCGGCGGCGCTGACGGCCACGCAGCGCGGCAATGCCGACCTGGTGCTGCTGATCAGCCCGGCCAAGCGCGCCGGTGAATTCGTCGCCGCCGCGCGCGATGCGGCCCTGCAGGCGCCGATCACCACGCTGTCCTACGGTCACGCCGACACGATCTGCCGCGTTGCCGCGCAGGAGAAGGCCTTCGGTGTCGGCCTGGCCCAGGTGTTTCCCAACATTCGCAACCGCGCGCTGCCGCTCGTGCGCGGCTACCAGGACGATCTTGCCCGCCATGGCGGCGGGGCCAAACCCTCGCTGATGCAGTTCGAGGCCTATACCGCGACGAAGGTCCTGCTGGAAGGGCTGCGCCGCACCGGCAAGGCGCCGACGCGCCAGAAACTGGCCAACGCCCTCGACACGATGAGAAATTACGATCTGGGCGGTTATCTCATCGATTTCAACGAGAAAAAGCATACCGGCTCGGCTTTCGTGGACATGAGCATCATCGGCCGCGACTGCCAGTTGATCTATTAGAAAGCACGGCTTTTCGGCGCTGATTTGACAGGAATTTGACAAATCCATTACAAGGATTTGACCCGCCAGGGCTAGACTGTCGCGGCTGAACACTCGGCGCAGATCGTGTTGATGTCGGGTTCATGGCGGATTTCCGCAAAAATCAAACAGGAGGAGACAACGCATGAGCAAGAACGAAAAAGGCTTCGATCGCCGCGAATTTCTCAAGGGCACGGCCGCGGTTGCCGGCGCCACCGCGCTGGGCACGCTGGCGCCCATCGGGCTTGCCCGCGCCCAGGGCGCCAAACTGAAAGTCGGACTGATGCTGCCCTATACCGGCACCTTTACCGCGCTCGGCGTGGCGATCACCAACGGCTTCAAGCTGGCGGTGGAGGAGCGCGGCGGCAAGCTGGGCGGCCGCGAGATCGAGTACTTCGTGGTGGACGACGAGTCTAACCCCGGCAAGGCGCCCGAGAACACCAACAAGCTGGTGCAGCGCGACAAGGTCGATGTCGTCATCGGCACGGTGCACTCCGGCGTGGCGATGGGCATGGCCAAGGTCATCCGCGAGTCCGGCACGCTGTGGATCAACCCGAACGCCGGCGCCGACGAGGTCACCGGCCCGCTGTGCGCCCCCAACATCTTCCGCACCTCCTTCTCCAACTGGCAGACCACCCACGCGCTGGGCAAGGTGCTCAAGGCCAGGGGCCACAAGAACGCCGTATTCATCACCTGGAAATACGCCGCCGGCGAGCAGATGATGGCCGGCTTCAAGGAAGGTTTCGAGAAGGAGGGCGGCAAGCTCATCAAGGAGTTGTACACGCCCTTCCCGCAGGTCGAGTTCCAGGCGCTGCTCACCGAGATCGCCAGCATCAAGCCGGACGCCGTGGTGTCCTTCTTCGCCGGCGGCGGCGCCGCCAAGTTCCTCAAGGATTACGCCGCGGCGGGCCTCAAGGGCAAGATCCCGCTCTACGGCTCGGGCTTTCTTACCGACGGCGTGCTGGAGGCCGTTGGCGATGCTGCCGAGGGCGTCGAGACCACGCTGCACTACGCCGATGGGCTGAACACCAAAAAGGACAACGCCTTCCGCCTGGCCTATGCCAAGACCTACAAGCTGCAGCCCGACGTGTATGCGGTGCAGGGCTACGACGCCGGCCAACTGCTCGCCGCCGGCCTCGATGCGGTGAAGGGCGATGCCTCCCAAAAGGCGGCGATGATCAAGGCCATGGAATCCGCCAAGATCGACAGCCCGCGCGGCGTGTGGACGCTCTCCAAGGCGCACAACCCGGTGCAGGACATGTACCTGCGCAAGGTGGTCGGCAAGCAGAACCTGGTGCAGGGCGTCGCCTGGAAGGCGCTGGCCGATCCGGCCCGCGGCTGCAAGGCCTAAGGAAAAAGAGCTCTCCCCCCTTTGCAAAAGGGGGGCCGGGGGGGATTTAAAGCCGGCAGCCAAGTACAACCGCTGCAAAATCCCCCTCTCATCCCCCCTTTGCAAAGGGGGGGTGCGGCTCGGCTATCATTCTCGACAAGATGGATTTCGCCTTTTTCCTCATTCAACTGCTGAACGGCCTGCAATACGGCCTGCTGCTGTTCCTCGTCGCCAGCGGGCTGACGCTGATCTTCGGCATCATGGGCATCATCAACCTTGCCCATGGCAGCTTCTACATGGTCGGCGCCTATCTCGCCTGGTCGCTGGCCGAGACGACCGGCAGCCTGACGGCCGCCATCCTGCTGGCCATCCCGCTGACGGTGATCCTCGGCATGGGGCTGGAACGGCTGCTGTTCCGCCATCTCTACCAGCGCGACCATCTCTACCAGGTGCTGCTCACCTACGGTCTTATTCTTGTATTCGAGGAGTTGCGCAGCATCGTCTGGGGCGACGACGTGCACGGCGTGGCGGTGCCGGCCCTGCTTGGCCATTCCATCCCGCTGACGGATAACCTGTCCTATCCGGTGTATCGCCTCGCCATCTCGGGCGTCTGCCTGCTGCTCGCCTCCGGGCTGTACTTCCTCATCCAGAAAACGCGGCTGGGCATGATGATCCGCGCCGGCAGCTCCAACCGCGACATGGTGCAGTCGCTCGGCATCGACATCAAGCTGATCTACACGCTGGTCTTCGCCCTCGGCATCGCGCTGGCGGCCTTCGCCGGCATGATCAACGCGCCGCTGTCGTCGGTGTTCCCGAACATGGGCGGCCAGGTGCTCATCATCTGTTTCGTGGTCGTCGTCATCGGCGGCATCGGTTCGGTCAAGGGCGCCATGGCCGCCTCGCTCCTGATCGGGCTGGCGG
>JADFDL010000047.1 GCA_018262875.1 Rhodocyclaceae bacterium
CGCAGCAGACGTTGATGCCGGCTTCGCGCACCTTGCCGAGGGTGTCGAAGCGGTCGGCCTGGCTGTGGGTGGTGACGATGTTGCCGTAGAACTCCGGCGCGGTATCCAGGTTGTGGTTGTAATAATCGAGGCCGGCGGCCTTCAGCTTCTCCGCCTGGCCCTCCTTGAGCATGCCCAGCGTCACACAGGTTTCCAGGCCGAGCGCCTTGACCGCGCGGATCATCTCGCTGACCTGCTCGAGGTCCTTGTCCTTCGGGCCGCGCCAGGCGGCGCCCATGCAGAAGCGGCTGGCGCCCTTTTCCTTGGCGGCCTGGGCGGCGGCGACGACCTCGTCGATCTCGAGCAGGGACTCCTTTTCCAGTCCGGTATGGTGGCGCGCCGCCTGCGAGCAATAGCCGCAGTCCTCCGAGCAGCCGCCGGTCTTCACCGACAGCAGGGTCGAGCGCTGCACGCTGTTGGCGTCGAAATGGGCGCGGTGCACCAGCTGGGCCTGGTAGAGCAGATCGTTGAAAGGCAGTTCGAACAGCGCCTGGATCTGGGCGGCAGTCCATGTCTTCTGTTTAGGTGAGCCCTTGCTCGCGCGCTCGGCTGTGGCTGTATGCATGTCGGGGAAATGCTTCGGCTAGAATCGGATTGGGGATGATCGTTCAAGGGTGGGGGCTTGTCAATTTACCGGACGACAATTCAATCGCTGGCCCGCCTGCTGCCGCAAGACTGCTTCGTCTGCGGCCAAAGCAGCGGCGACCGGCTGGTCTGCGCCGCCTGCGAGGCCGAGCTGCCCCATCTGGCCGGCCCGCTGTGTCCGGTCTGCGCCCTGCCGGCAGCCGAGGAGACGCGCTGCGGCGCCTGCCAGCACGCCCCGCCGCATTTCGATGCGACGACGGCAGCCTTCCGCTACGCCTTTCCGGTCGAGCATATCGTGCAGGGACTGAAGTACCGGCACCGGCTGCCGCTGGCCGGCTGGCTGGCCGATGCGCTCATTGACCGCGTCACCGCGGTCGCGGTCGATTGCATGATTCCCCTGCCGCTCTCCGCGCAGCGCATGCGGGAGCGCGGCTTCAACCAGGCGCAGGAAATCGCCCGCCCGCTGGCGCAGCAGCTCGGCCTGCCGCTCGTCTCCGATGCCTGCGCCCGCGTGCTCGACACTACCCCGCAGGCCAGCCTGCCGTGGAAGGCGCGCCAGGCCAACATCCGAAACGCCTTCGAATGCCGCATCGATCTGAGCGGAAAAGCCATCGCGGTGGTCGACGACGTCATGACCACCGGAGCGACGCTGAACGAGTTCGCGCGCACGCTGAAACTGCACGGCGCGGCGCGGGTGGAAAACTGGGTGGCGGCAAGAACCTTGCCGAACTGATTACTGTAGCTGCCGGAGTTTCTGCTCGACAAAAGCCGCCAGCTCGACACTCAGCACGCCCGTCGCTTTTGCGCGCTGATAAGCATCACGCGCCTCCGGCTGTTTCCCCATCGCCTCCAGCGAGATGCCCAGCCCCATCCACCATACCCCCGCCTGGGGCGCCATGCGCAAGGCGGCCTGGTACTCCGTCACGGCTTCCTTGTGAAAAGTCAGTCGCTGCAGGACGGCGGCCCGGAAGCCGCGAAACTCGGCATTGCCGTCCGCTGCCGGCGCTGCCCGACCCAGCGTTTCCTCGGCGCCTTTTGCATCCCCTCGTTCCAGTTGCAGGCGGGCGAGCCGCGCGGCCAGTTGCGGCTGTGCCGGATCGCGCGCCAGCGCTTCCTGAAGCAGCGCCTGGGCTTCGTCGAGCCGCTGCTGCTCGATCAGCAGGCCGAACAGCGCGAGCCGGGAGCCGACGTGTCCCGCGTCCTCGCTCAATGCGCCGCGCAGTACGGCAATGCCATCCTGGACGCGTCCCTGATTGAGCAACCCCAGGGCACGCCGGTACTCGTTCTCGGCACGTTCGCGCGGCGACGACATGCGCATCTTTTTCTCGATGCGGGTTTCATCGGTTGCCGCGGCGCTGGCGGGCATCGGCACCTGGCCCAGGGTGGTTGCCACCTTGAGACCTGCCCTCTTGTCCTCCGGCGGTTTGGGCGGGGACGTGCTTTCCTTCCTGGCGGGAGGCAAGGGTTGTCGCACCGGTTCAGTCCGTGCCGGAGGTGTCGACGCAGGCGCCTTGTCGACGTCAACCGCGACCTCGGGCGCCTGCTGAACCTGGGCCGCTGCCTGGGACGGCGCGGCAGGCGGCAGCGCAGGCAAAGGCGCAGGCACGATGACCGAAGGTGCTTCCTGCGGGACAGGCGCGGCCACCGGAGCGGTGGCAATAGGCAAGGGGGCCGGCGCCGGAACCGCCCTCTCCCGGCCCTCGGCACTGAACCACCAGGCGCCCGCGCCTGTCAGCAATGCCAGCGCCGCGCCCCCCAGAAGTTTTATCCAAGGCAAGGATGCGCGCTGCGACGGCAACGACCGAATCTCATGCGGCATCCCGGAGTCTCCCGACAGCGTCGCCCGCCGCGATTCGAGGTCCTGCAGCATCTGGTTGATCAGACTCATGCTCTCTACCTCACCACATACGCCACGAAGACAGGCGCGCACCCTCGGTATCCCGGGCAGCAGCCTTAACATTGCGCGGCGCAACCTCCTGCCGGCCCTCGCCGTAGGCAGCCAGCATGGCCTTGTGCGCCAGAATATTGATCAGGCGCGGCGTGCCGTTCGCCGCGCGGTGAATCAGCCGCACCGTTGCCTTCGGAAACACGCGGTGTCCGCGATAGCCCGCCACGCGCAAGCGGTGCGCCAGATACAGTTCCATCTCGTCGGATTTCAACCCGCCGAGGCGGTAGTGAAATGAAATGCGCTGGCGCAATTGCCGCACCGACGGATTCGCCAGCCGCTCGTCGAGTTCCGGCTGGCCGAACAGCACCAGTTGCAGCAGCTTGCGCTTTTCGGTTTCCAGATTGGACAGCAGACGCAGGGATTCCAGGGATTCCATCGGCAGCGCCTGCGCCTCATCGAGGCACAGCACGACAGCCTTGTTCATGCGCGCGAATTCGAGCAGAGCCTGATTCAATCCCTTGAGCAGGTGGTACTGGTCGGCCTCCTTGTCGAGTTCGACGCCGAGTTCTTCCGCCAGGGCCAGCATCAGGGTGCGCGGTTCCAGGTAGGGGTTGGGCAGATAGGCGCTGACGGTGTCGTCGCCCAGCGTGGCCAGAAGACGGCGGCAGAGCAGGGTCTTGCCGGTGCCGACCTCGCCGGTGATCTTGATGAAGCCTTCGCCGCTCTTCAGCGCGATCAACAGCGTGTTGAGCGCTTCCTGATGCGCGGTGCCGGCAAACGCGAAGCTGGTGTCCGGCGTGATGCCGAAAGGCAGTTCTCGCAGGCCGAAGTGCTCAAGATACATCGCTATCGTTGCGCCGGCGCAGCGGGCGGCAGCGGGCGCTCCATGGCGCGCAGGCGCTCGCGCGTGTCGACCAGGTCCTGCTCCCACTGCTTGTCGCCGTGGATCACCGTCGGTTTCAGGAGGACGACGATCTCGCGCTTCTGCAGGCCTTTCTTGCCCTGCCTGAAGAGGGCGTCGAGACCGGGCACGTCGCCTGCGCCGGGCACCTTGCCGCCATCGTCGGTCTGGATGTATTCCATCAGCCCGCCGATGGCGACGATGTTGCCGTCGCGCACCCGCACGATACTGTCCGTCTCGTTGATGCTGCTGGAGGCCAAGGGCAACTGGAAGGTGCCGAGGGTGCCGAGGTTGATCACCTTGTTCCTTTCCGACACCACGCTGACGGAAGGCCGGATGTGCAGGATGATGTTGTCGTCCTCGTCGATCTGCGGCAGCACGTCCAGCGAAATGCCCGAGAAGAACGGCTGCACGGTGATGGTCGGCGAGGTCGTCGTGCTGCTGCCGCTCGACGAGGTCGTCGTGCTGATGTTGGTCACATAAAAATCGTCGGTGCCGACCTTGAGCACCGCTTTCTGGTTGTTGATGGTGGCAATGCGCGGGCTGGACAGCACATGCACCGAGCCCTGCGTCTCGAGGAAGGAGATCAGTGCGGAAAAGCTCTGGGTCTGGAAGGCCAGCCCGAGCACCCCGGCGAGCGGGCCGCCGGCGATGCGGCCCACGGCGCCGGCCAAAGGGGCCGCCAGCACATTGCCGAGCGTGTTCGGTACGAATGCCCCGGCATTCGTATCGTAGGGCGTGGCGATATCGCCAACCTGCCTGCTGCCCAGGCCAGGCGCCTGGGTATTGAATTGGCTCGTGTTGCCGCCCGAGGAAAGACGATGCCGTCCCGTGGCCGTGAAGCCGCCCCAGTTGATGCCGGCCTGGAACTGCTCCGACAACACCACCTCGACGATCTTCGCCTCCAGCATCACCTGGCGCTCGATAGTCAGTTGGGACGCGCGCAGGAAATTCTCCACCTCGCGCAATTCGCGCGGCATGGCGCGCACCACGATGACGCCGGACTGCGGCGATATCACCACGTTGCGACCGCCCTCGACGCCGATGATCGCCTTGATCGCCGTGCTGATCTCGCCCCAGAAATCGACCTGGTTGGTGGTGGACACCGACGATCCGGCCGCCGGTTGCGAGATCGTGCCGGTGGTGGCCGGAGCGCCCCCCGGCTGCGCTGCGCCTGCCGCCGCGCCGGATGGCAGGGCGTTGGTGATCGAGCCCGAAACGACGCGGGTGTCGCTGCGGCCGAGGCGCTGCCCGGTCAGGTAATTGACCTTGAACACCCGCGCCTGCATGGAAAGCGGCTGGACGAAAATGCGCGTGCCCTGCAACCGGTATTCGTAGCCGTACAGTTCGCGAATGGTGTCGAGCGCCTCCATCACCGTCACGTCCTTCAGGTTGACGGAAACGCTGCCGGTCACCTCGGGGTTCACCAGCATGCTGTAGCGGGTGCCCGATACGATGGCCATGAACACCTGGCCGGCCGGGGCGTTGCTGACGGCCAGATCGAAACGCGGTTCGCCTCCCCTGCCGGCCGGCGCATCGATCTGGCCGGTCAAAGGGGGAACCAGGGCGCGATTGACGGCATCCGGCGCCGTGTCGCGGTTTCGATTCTCCGTCGCCCGCTGCATTTCGGTGTCGATCGAATCGCGCACCGCCCCCGGCCGAATCGACGACATCGAGTGGCACCCTGCAAGCAGGATGATGGCTGCCAACCCCAGCGTTCTTGTCATGGCTTGTATCCTATTTACCGGCCGTTCGTTTTACGGCCTTCGATGACTGCATATCGACTTCCGGGTACATCTTTATCGTTTCCTTCCGGCCATCCGGATATTCCAGGACAACCGACTGGTCTTCGATCCGACCGACAGTGGCCTCTCCATGCTTGTCGCCGGATTTGACCCACTCGCCGTGGAGCAGCGCCGCGCGATGCTTGCCGCTGCGTTTGATCGTCCGCAGGCCGGAGGCCGGCGCCATCGAATCTTCCGCGGCATCGGCCGGATCGAGAAACTGCGCAGGCGGTCGCGTGGGGTCGCGCAGGGTTTGCGCCTGGCCCGGTTGCGCCGCACCGGCAAGCGCAATCAGCAACATCGCAAAACCGACGGCGATCCTGTTCGGGGATGGCTGCGGGCGGATCATATCGTCAGCCACGCCTTATCGAGGCTGAGCGTATAGAGGGTCAGGGTCAGCACCGGCCTCTTGTAGTCCCGCGCGTCCAGCTTGAGCTTTCCCCAATACATCTGCCAGGGCAGCGCTTCGATCTGGGCCAGGTACTCCAGCATGTCGAAGTAGTTGCCGCGCAGCGTCAGCTCCACGCCATGCTTGAAAATGTTCTGGTTGCCGGACTGTCCCGCCGCGACTGGAGGGGGTTCGGCCCCCGGCGGCGCGGCGCCGACCACACCGGCCTGTTCCCGTTCCAGCAGTTCAGCCGCCGGCAGCGTCGTCATTTTCATCAACTGGAGCCGGCGATTGCGTTTCAGCAAATCCTCCAGCAAGGTCGCCATCCGCTCGGGCGGCACCAGTTGCCTGGATGCCGACTGGAGAGTGGCATCGATGGCGGCAATCTTCTGCTCTATCTCCTGTATCCGTGCGCGGGCCTGCGCATCGGGATGGCCGGCGGTGCGCGCCTGCAATTCCTTGAGCTGCGCCGACACCCGGCCCGATTCCGCGCGCTGCTCGCCGATGCTCGCCTTCAACCCGGCGTTCTGGCGTGACCAGGCACTCAGCAGCAGAGCATCGATCAGAAAGAACGTGGCGGCGACAAACGCGGCCGCCACCATCAGGCGCTCGCGCAGCGACAAGGCGTCGAATTTCTGCAGGTAGGGCGCCAGCATCTTGTTCATTCCGCGGGGAGCCCCTGCTTCGGTCATCGCCGGGCCCCCGCTGCCTGGGACTGGCCGGCGGCGCTGTCCGGCACCTGGCGGGATGCCGTCGCCGTCAGCATGAATTCATGAAAGGGCGGCAACTTGGCCGCCGCTTCCTGTCCGCTCTGGCCCGCAGGCGCGGCCGCCTCTGCCGCCACCGTTTTCGTTGCGGGCGGTTCTTCTCCGACCCATTGCACATTCAACGCCTCGAAGGAACGGCCGCGCAGCGTCGGCTCGCCGTTGAGTCCGCGGATGTAGCCGGGAATCTGATCCGGATTGACCGTGCGCCCTTCCAGCGCGATGTTGCGCCCGCCCTCGGCCATCTGCAGGCCGACCATCCACAGGCCGTCCTGCGTCTGCCGCGCAAACGCCCTCAGGAATTCGGCAAATCCTTCCGAAGAACCCAGGGCGCCGCTTTCAAGGGCGGCGCGAACCCGCTCCCGGCCCAGCAGCGCGGCCTCGGCTCTGCCCAAGGCCGCTTCCGTTTCGCTGCTCACCTTGCGCTGAGCCAGTTCCTGATTGAGCCGCGTCAGCTCTTCCTGCATCTGGCCGAGTTCGGCGCCAAGGCGGCCTGACGCCTCCGACAGTTGCTGGTTCTGCCAGCGCACCACGCCGCCGTACAGGCCCAGCACCACGACCATCGCACCAATCCCGCTCATCAGGGACTTCCCCGTCAGCCACTCCCTTTTGAGACGGAGCGCCGGATTGAACAGGTTGATCTGCCGCGCCATTCCGCGGGGATTTCCTTCGGTCATGAACGCACCTCGAACCCGCGCAAGGCCGCGCCCAGCAGATGGAAGCACTGTGCCTGCCGGCCGGGGGCGCGCAATTCGGGAACCTTGATGAGGTCCATCACCTTGCCCAGGTCGACAGCCTCCACGAGCACGTACAGATTTTGCCCAAGATAGGCGGCCAGGCCGACCTCCTCCGGCAGCGGCATCACCATCAGTTGCGCCAGGCTGACGTAATGGTGCTGATGCTCGAAAGCGTCGATCGAGCGCTGCATCTCGAGGACGATGCGGTCGAACAGCGCATGGCGCCCATCCGGATCGGCATCGATCAACTGGTCGAGCGTGATTTCCAGCCGCCTGGACGCCAGCAATTCGCCGCGATAGGTGAAAGTCAGCAGCCCGCCCTCGGCGGAAAACCCCAGCATGGCCACGCCGCGTCCGGGCGGTTCGTACAGCGCGGCGATATTGCGCTGCACGGTCTCCGGCACATCGATGGCCTCGATATCGATTTTTGCCTGTTGCAACGACTGGATGCGCGCGCCCAGCACGTCGTTGGGCGCGCAGGCGACGAAGACGAAGCGGTTGCGCAACCCTTCGGCGGCTTCGGGCAGCTCAAGCACATCGAGGGTAGCCTGGTCGACGGGAAATTCCACCATGCCCTTGATGCGCCAGCGCATGGCCTCTTTCATTTCCGCGGGGGGAACATCCGGCGGCTCGACCTGCAGGAACTGGTATTCGCCGAAGCGCAGGCTGGTGGTGGCGCGATAGTGATCGAGCCCGAACTGCTTGCGCAGGCGCGAATAGGTATCGACCTCCGACCCCTCCTTGCGGAAGGATTCGCAGAGTGTCACTTCGGGTCGTCCGCCCGCGCCAACATGGATGTGAGCCAGATCCACCACACCGCCGCGGCTTGCAACGGCGAGCCAGCCGTCCCGCTTACCGGTGCTAAAAATTCTCATTTTACGTTAACTTACCCATATAACTCACGGAAACTAAAGGTTTTCAACTTGGTTGTCAATCTGTTAAACGGGGTTATTTCAGGGTCATTTCCCGATTACTTGACTTCCCGCCTGTAAATCAGCCGGTCGCGGTAGATGCCGAAGGTGGCGCGGGCGGCGGGATCGCTGCCCGGCGAGGGCTGCAGCCAGGTCGCGCCGCTGCTTGTCACGCTGCCGGCGGCATACGGCGGGCCGACGGGCAGTGCATCGCTGCAAGTGGCGTCGCCACCAGCGGTCGCACCGAGCCGGACGGTCAAATCGACACTGCCGTCGTTGCCGGCGCCCGGCGGGCCGAGACGCAGTTGCGAGCCGGTTGGCAACTGCAACCGCCCGCCGGCCAGCGTGCCGCCACCGGAGAGCCCCGTCTCGCAGGCGGTGAGGTTGCGCTGCCAGTTGCCCATCATGATGTTCCCCGGCGCCAGCGTCGTGCAGTTGTCGGCGCTGTTGGTCACGAAACCGGTGCCGTTGTAAAACTGGGTCGTCACGTCAAGCGGCAGTGCGCGCAATTCCGAGCCGTGGGCGTTCTGGATTTTCAGGCGGCCGGAGCGGACCGGTGTCGTGCCTTCGCTTCCCGTGGCCGAGTTCACGTTATCGGTATCCGTCGCCCGCAGACGGATGACGGCCGGCGCAGTCAACGCGTCGGTGAAGGTAAATCTGAGCGTCGGCGCCAGCGCCAGGTTGGTCAGGTCGGCAATGCCCGCCACGAAAGTGGGCGATGGAGCGGGCGGTGGCGGCACGAGCGAGAAACTGCCGGGATTGCCATTCGCATCGGTGAAGGTCACGTTCTTTGCGAAGGGACCCGCATAATTTTGTGTCGTCAGAGCGGCGACGTTCCTGGCCGTGATCCTGGCCGGAAAGGGCTGGCCGGAATAGGTGAAGGCGCCGCATGCCGGAGTGGGAATCTCGGTGTCGAAACGATCCGGAATGAAACGGCCGAAATAAACAGTCGGCGCACTGTTGCCAAAATCACAGCCGTAGCGGCCGCCGACCAGGCTGTTCGAGTAACCCGCCGTGCAGTCACCGCTGCCGGCGTCGACACTGGTAAAGCCGGTGTCGGTCACGCCGTTGGTGTCGAGGCGGAAATAACCGACTTCGCCATATTGAAATGCGGCCCCGGTCGCCTCCCCCGTGCCCGGATTGGCGGCAGGGAAACTGCCTGCTAGCACGCCGGTCTGTACCGCGCCGACATGCGCCTGAACCTTGCTGGCATCCAGTGTTGGCGTGCCGTCGTAGCCGGCAACCGCAGTGGCTGTCAGGCTGAAGGCG
>JADFDL010000048.1 GCA_018262875.1 Rhodocyclaceae bacterium
GCTGCACGAGGCGAAGAACGTCATCATCGTGCCGGGCTACGGCATGGCGGTGGCGCAGGCCCAGCACACGGTGTTCGAGATCACCAAGCACCTGCGCGAGAAGGGCGTCAACGTGCGCTTCGGCATCCACCCGGTCGCCGGCCGCATGCCCGGCCACATGAACGTGCTGCTGGCCGAGGCCAAGGTGCCCTACGACATCGTGATGGAAATGGACGAGATCAACGAGGACTTCCCCGACACCGACGTCGCCATGGTGATCGGCGCCAACGACATCGTGAACCCTGCGGCGCAGGACGATCCGGGGAGCCCGATCGCCGGCATGCCGGTGCTGGAAGTGTGGAAAGCGAAGACCTCCATCGTCATGAAGCGCAGCATGGCCTCCGGCTACGCCGGCGTGGACAACCCGCTCTTCTACAAAGAGAACAACCGCATGCTCTTCGGCGATGCGAAGAAGATGCTCGACGAGGTGCTGGTGGCGCTGAAGTCCTGAGCGCTTCGATCCCGATGACGACAACGCCCGCAACTGCGGGCGTTGTCTTTCCATGAGACGGTTTTTCATCTTGACGACAAACCTGCCTGAGCGAACGGTCGCCGTTATCGGCGGCGGCCCCGCCGGGCTGATGGCGGCGGAGGCCATCAGCCGGAACGGCGTGCGGGTCGATGTCTACGATGCCATGCCTTCGGTCGGCCGCAAGTTCCTGCTGGCCGGCAAAGGCGGGCTGAACCTCACCCATGCCGAGTCGCATGATGCCTTCCACTCGCGCTACGGCATACGCCGCCCGCAACTCGAACCGCTGCTCGATGCCTTCGGACCGGATGCGCTGCGCGACTGGGCGCGCGGGCTCGGCGTCGACACCTTTGTCGGCACGTCCGGCCGGGTGTTTCCCGTCGAGATGAAGGCGGCGCCCTTGCTGCGCGCCTGGCTGCACCGCCTGCGCGAGGCCGGCGTGCGCTTCCACATGCGCCATCGCTGGCTGGGCTGGGACGAAGAGGGGGCGCTGCGTTTTGCCACGCCGCAAGGCGAGCATCGGCTGCGTGCCGACGCGGTCGTGCTGGCGCTGGGCGGCGGCAGTTGGCCGAAGCTCGGCTCGGACGGCGCGTGGGTGCAGTGGCTGACGCAACGCGGTGTGGAGGTCGCTGCGCTGCGGCCCGCCAATTGCGGCTTCGACATCGACTGGAGCGAGTACTTCCGCGCGCGCTTCGCCGGCCATCCCGTGAAATCCGTGGTCGCGTCCTGCGCGGACGTGGCGGGCATCGTCGAGCGCCGGCAGGGGGAATTCGTCGTGACGGCGAGCGGCGTCGAGGGCAGCCTGATCTATGCGCTGTCGGCGGCACTGCGCGACGGGATCGCCACCCGGGGCGGCGCCGTCCTCCACCTGGATTTGGCGCCCGGCTGGGAACTGCCGCGCCTGGTCGACGAGCTGTCGCGGCCGCGCGGCTCGCGCTCGCTGTCCAGCCACCTGCAAAGCCGGACCGGCATCAAGGGCGTCAAGGCCGGACTGCTGCGGGAAGTGCTGCCGGCGGAGGATTTCGCCGATTCCGCGCGCCTCGCCGCCGCGATCAAGGCGCTGCCGCTGCGGCTTGTCGCGCCGCGTCCGATCGAAGAGGCCATCAGCAGCGCCGGCGGCGTGGCTTTCGAGGCGCTGGATGAACATCTCATGATTCGCATGCTGCCCGGCGTGTTCTGCGCCGGCGAGATGCTGGACTGGGAGGCGCCGACCGGCGGCTACCTGCTCACCGCCTGTTTCGCCAGCGGCCGCGCCGCCGGCCGGGGCGCATTGGCCTGGCTCAAAGGGCTGGAGGCCTGAACGCAGTGCACCCACTCCCCGCTGGCGGAGAGAGGGTTGGGGTGAGGGCCGAGGAATCCCCGATCCTGTTGCTTTAGTTCTAAAGGGTTCAGAATGAACCCATGGACACCGTCGCCCGGATCCGCAAGATCGGTTTCAGAAAGTGGTACGAGCGCCAGCTCATCGAAAGCCATTTCTATCTCATTACCTGCTTTCTCGGCATCATCATGGCCGCCTCGGCCGTCGAGCTCTCCGGCCGGCGCGAAAGTCTCGGCGACCTCCTCTTTGCGGCCGCACTGGGACTTGGCGGCTGCGTGCTGTCGCTGTTCGGCTGGCAGCGCTACAAGCGCATCATGGTGGTCGCCGAGCACATCGGCGACCACGCCACCTGCGTGCAATGCAATGCCTATGCGAAGTTCACCGTGGTCGATGCCGGCAGGGCGCTCCATGCGGAGCCGGTGGATATCGAGGATGCCGAAGAGGTCTGGCTGAAAGTGGAGTGCCGCAAATGCGGCAACAAGTGGACGATCTGAAAGTCAGTCTCCGTGATACGGCGATACAGCTGCCGAAGGGCGAGATTCGGCTTTATGTGGAGCTCGACATAAGGCCGATCACCGGGCACGCGCCAGGCCTGCGGAAGAAAAGTCAGTCTCCGCAGGACGGCGGGGTCAGGGCCCCAGGCAGCCGCGTTCCCTGTCCTTGAAGGAACAGGTGGTCGCCTGGATGTGCCCCGGGTAATGTTTCTCGAAGGCACGGCAGATGTCCGGCTTGAACAGCCACTGGCGGGCGGCGCTGGCGAACAGGCGGGCGTCGATGGGCGATTCCCGCTCCTGGTAGATTTCGAAAATTTCCGTCTCTTCGGGCTTGATGCGGTTTTGGTGCAGGTGTTCGATCAGGCCGCAGATCGTGTCGGAGATGTAGGACTTGTGCTCGGTGCCGTCCTCGAAGATGCGGATGCGCGCTTCGTAGGTGTACGGCAGGCTTTTGTCGTATTTCGATTTCGGGCCGAGAATTTTTTCCAGAATGCTCATGGCGGGCCTCCTTGATGAATCACTCCGCCTGACAGGCGGCTTCGCGACGCTCCACCCCCGTGCGGATTGCTGAAATGTAAGCGACTGTTGCCTGCTTGGCAATGCGGACGGGCTTCTGTCGAACGGTTACGGCGACCCGCGCGCCTGATGACCCCCGTCTTTATCGCTCGTCCTGCTTCCATCCAGAATGTCCAGTTCAGGCTTGTAGAAAAAGGTCCTGATTTCCAGAAAACCGAGGATGGTATGGAACAGATTGTCATGGGTGAATCGTTGATGGCGTTTCCGCGACAGGGACGGCAGGTCTATCTCGTCGAAACCGCTGCCAAACCAGAGTATGGCCGGCACATGCAACTGGCTGTCGGGCGCGATGGCGCGAGGAAGGCCATGCAGGTAGACGCCGCCCTCGCCCAGGGATTCGCCATGGTCGCTGAGATAGAACAGTGCCGTTTCAAGGTTCTTGTCATTGCGTTTCAGCAGCTCTATCGCCTTGCCCAGGAAATGGTCGGTGTAGAGGATGGCGTTGTCGTAGGCATTGCCGATCTCCTCTTTGCTGCACTGGCTCAGATCCTTGCTCTGACAGGCCGGCCGGTACCTTTCAAACTCCGGCGGGTAGCGTTTGTAGTAGGCGGGGCCGTGGTTTCCCATCTGGTGCAGGACGATCAGGATGTCGCCCTTGGGATGACTGTCGATGTAGTCCTGCAACGGGACCAGCATTCCTTCGTCGCGGCATTCGCTGTCGCACACCGTATTGACATCGGGGGACTTGTAGTTCCGGTAGGGGACCCGCAAGGCGATCCCTTTTGAATCGGAATTGTTGTCCAGCCACAGGACATTGACCCCTGCGCGCTGCAATACATCGAGAAGGTTTTCCTCGCTGCCCGCCTTCTTCATGCTGAACCGGTCCATGCCATGCGGCGAAAACATGCAGGGAACGGAGACTGCCGTGGAGGTACCGCAGGACCAGAAGTTGGTCAGGCTGATGGCCCCGGCTTCCTTCAGGCGTGGCGTGGTGTCGCGCGCGTAGCCGTTGATCGAGAAGCGGTCGGCACGCGCCGTTTCGCCGACGACGAGGACGATCAGTTCCCGGTGCTTGTCGTCCCTGGAAACATGAGCATCCGGCGCAACGGCTGCCAATTTCATGCTGGCCATCGCCTGGTTTGCCTTGCCGACAAACTTGAGCGCAGCCAGCAGCGGATAGGCGGGATTGGCATAGCTCCTCAAAGGCTTGTGCGCCCGGATGAAGGAGGCGTAGAAGCCGCCGAACGCCATCACCATCAAGGCGATCGCCAGCAGGCAGAGCGCCAGCAGCTTCACTCGTCCGAACAGTTCGCGCCGCCATCCGCGCCAGGCCAGCGGCGCCCGCCAGACCAGGATGGCAGGCAGGACACCCAGCAGGACGAAATAAGCCAGCAGCTTGAAGGTGAGCAGGTCGAATGTCTCGCCGGCATCGGTCTGGGCGGCATTTCGCAGCATGTCCTCGCCGATGACGGTGCCGAAGCTGTCCATGAAATAGGCCGTGACCGAGGTGGTCAGCAGCACCACGATCAGCACCGGCTTGGTCATGCGCCCGAAGGCGAAACCTCCGAACAGGACGACATTGAACGCCAGGAAGGCGACCGCCAGCGAGAGCAGCGCAGGCAGGGTGCTCCCGCTCGGGGGAAAGGCATGCAGGACCTGCGCGATGAAGCGGACGTTGCCGCCGGCGACCAGCAGCAGACTGGTCAGCAGCAACAGGGCGTTGCCGCTGATCTCCCGCTTTGGCTCAGTCAAGTTCATGGCTGCGACGATCGGTTACAGAAACATCTCGCGCAGATCACGCAGCCCCTTTTGCGAAGCGGGATCGCCCACCAGCAGGGGACGCTCCCGGAAGCGGGCATTGACCAGGCTCTTGGTCGGGTCGTAGCCGTCGAAGCTGAGCCCGGCCAGATCGGCCCAGGTGTGGATGAGATGCGCCGTCTGGTACGGGCGGTCGGCCTGCCGCGCGAAATCGCGGGGAAAGGCCTCGCGCCAGGCCGCGGAGCGCCAGAGCACGAAGGGGATCGCATACATCGGCAGCGTCGGCCGGGCTTCGTTGCGGCCGGCGAAGGCATGGCCTGGCGAGTCGAAGACATCCTCGCCGTGGTCGGAGAAATACAGCATCATCGACCGGTCGCCACGGGCATCCAGCCGCTCGATCAGGCTGGCGACGACATGATCGTTGTAGAGCACGGCATTGTCGTAATGGTTGATCAGCGGCAGCTGGCTGTCCGTGACCCAGCCGGGCAATCCCGTCTTGTCCTTGAATACGCCGAATTCCGACGGATAGCGGTACTCGTAGACCATGTGCGTGCCGAGCAGATGCACCACGATGAACTTGCGCTCGGCCGGGTCCTGCAGGATGCGCGCGAAGGGCTCCAGCACCTCCTCGTCGAAGTTGTACGAGTTCTGCGAGCGGGTATGGTTCAGGTAAACCTGCTCATCCGTCTGCTGCGAGAAATTGGTGAGCATGGTGTTGCGCCCGGACAGCGTTTGCTGGTTGGTGACCCAGAACGTCTTGTAGCCGGCCTGCTTCATGATGTTCATCAGCGACGGCTGCGTCAGGTGGAGGTCCGGGTGTTCCTGGTCGGCGAAGGTCAGCGCCTGCTGCAGCGTCTCGATGGTGTAGGGCCGCGAAGCCACGACCCGATTGAACACGGCGAGCTGGTCGCGCATCGACTCCAGGCGCGGCGAGGTCTGGCGCGGATAGCCGTACAGACTCATGTGCAGCTTGCCGGTCGATTCGCCGATGACCAGCACCAGCGTCGACGGCCGGCCGGCATGGGCGTCGGCCAGGTTGGCGACGGGCGGCAGGCCCCGGTTCCGCTCGAGCAGGTCCTGCATCACCGCGAGCTGGCGTTCGTACTTGTAGTAGCCGACGGCGAACTGCCAGGGCACCGCCGGCTCCAGGCTGCTGGCGAGCGACCGCAAGAGGTTGTCGCCGGAAAGCGGCTTGTGCTTGTAGGCCAGCCGGTAGGTGCCCGGCAGCGCGATGAGGATGGCGATGGCCAGCGACAGCAGCCACGCGGCACGGCGCGGCACCGTCAGCGGCCGCAGCCGCCGCCACAGCCACAGCGCGCCCGCCGAGTAGGCCAGGAGCGCGGGAATCATCCACCAGGCGAAGTAATTGGCGACGAATTCGCCCGCCTCCGCCGGGTTCGACTCGAAGGCGATGAACAGCACGCTCTGGGAAAATTCCTGCCGGTAGATGGCGAAATAGCCGAGGCTGGCGAGCGAGCACGCCCACAGGACCAGCCCGACCGTCCCGGCGATCCGCAGCCCCTGCCGCGGAAACAGGAGCATCGGGACCAGCCACAGCAGGCTGTCGAGGATGCCGTGGCGCAGCGGCGAGAAGCCGGTGGCGCCGCTGGCGACGAGCAGGACGTGGATGACGCCCGAGAAGTACCAGAAGAACAGGTAGGCCCGGCCGAGCGCCTTCCAGTCGATCGATGCGGTGGTCGTGAAACGGGCGCCGAGCGGCACGGCGGCAGCAATTTCGTATGACATGAGAGCGGGCCACCTGCCATGCAGGTTGAACAATGGCCCACTCTAGCGACCGTCACGTCAGGATCGCGTCAATGCGGTGTGAAAAAAACGTGAAAGCCTAGGGCGTGTTCACATTCATTCTGTCGCACCGACAGAATGAATGTGAACACGCCCTAGGAGAAATCGACCCTGAACTCGCAACCGCCGCCCGGGTTCTCGTCGAGGCGGATGCGCCAGCCCTGGCGCTGGCAAATGCGCTGCACCAGCGACAGGCCGAGGCCAAGGCCGTCGCCGCGCGTCGTGTCGCCGCGCACGAAGGGCCGGAAAACGCTTTCGCGCTGCTCGGGCGGGATGCCCACGCCCGAGTCGCAGACGCTGAAGCCTCCTCCGCGCAGCACAAGGCGGACGAAGCCGCGATCGGTGTAGTGGATGGCGTTGCGCAGCAGGTTGGAGAGTACGGCGCGCAGCAGCGGCGCCGGGTAGCGGCCGTCGTCCCCGCTCTCGCGGACGAGCGCCATTTCGAGCCCGCGCCCTTCCGCTTCCGGCCGCAGGCGGTCGACCTGCTCGCCGGCCAGCTCGGACAGGGTGCTTTCCGCCCCGTCGCCGTCGCCCTCGGGCGTGCGCGCCAGGCGCATGAAGGTTTCCACCAGATCCTGCATTTCCGTGCAGGCGGCGCGGATGCGATGGATGGCCTGCAACTGCCGGGCTTCACCCGGGCCCTGCGCCAGCATGAGATCGCAGGAACTGGCGATGACCATCAGCGGTGTGCGCAGTTCATGGCTGACGTCGCTGGTGAAAATGCGTTCGCGCGCCAGCGCCTGGCGCAGTTCGCCCAGCGTGGCGTCGAAGGCCGCCGCTAGCGTGCCGACCTCATCCGGCGGGTAGTCGGCCGCGAGCTGCGGCGCCGCCGGCAGCAGTTGCTCGCGCCGCTGCACCTGGCCGGCCAGGCGGATCACCGGGGCGATGACGCGGCGGGCCATCAGCAGGCCAAGGCCCCAGGCGGCGAATACGCTCAGTGCGAAGGCTGCGACAAGAATCATCTGCAGCGTGTCTTCGCGCCGATCGAGTTCCTGCTGGTCCAGCAGCAGCACATAGCGCCTGCCCTCGGCTTCGCGCACCATGACATGGAATTCCTTGTCGTCGTGGTAGGCTTCCTGGAAGCCGGGCTTGAGCGGACCGAGCCAGGCCGGCAGCGGCGGCTGGCCGTCGGCGCCGACGACATACAGCGCCATGTCCTGGTCGAGATGGAAGGGCAATCCCCGATCCAGCGCGTTGAGGATGTCGTCGAGCTGCTTGTTCATCGAGTAGGTGGCGTAGTTCTCCTCGACATGGCTCATGGCCATGACCACCGAGAGCGAGAACACGCCGGCCACCACCAGCGTCATCAGCACGAAGGCGGTGACGATGCGGCGCGCCAGGCTTTGCCTGGCCGTCATTCCGGCTCTCCCGCATCGGCCAGGCGGAAGCCGACGCCATGCACGGTGTGCAGCAGCGGCTTCGGGAACGGCTTGTCGATCTGCTGGCGCAGGGCATGGATGTGGCTGCGCAGGCTGTCGCTGTCGGGCGGGGCGTCGCCCCACAGCGCGGACTCGAGCATCTCTCGCGTCGCCACGGCCGGGCTCTTCTGCATCAGCACGGCGAGCAGCTTGAGGCCGATCGGTCCGATTTTCAGCGGCTGCCCGGCGCGCGCCACTTCGAGCGTGTCGAGGTCGTAGCTGAGATCGGCGACGTTCAGCAGGCGACGCCCGCCGGCGCGCGTGCGCTTGAGCACGGCCTCGATGCGCGCGGCCAGCTCGGGCAGGGCGAAGGGCTTGGTGATGTAATCGTCGGCGCCGGTGCGGAAGCCCTGCAGGCGGTCGTGGAGCGCGTCGCGCGCGGTGAGCATGATCACCGGCAGGTCGCGGCGCTCGCCCTCGCGCAGGCGCTGGCACAGCGTGTAGCCGTCCATGCCCGGCAGCATGACGTCGAGGACCGCGAGGTCGTAATGCTGGGTCGCCGCCAGGTGCAGGCCGGTCAGGCCGTCCTGGGCGCAGTCCACTTCGTAGCCCTTGAGGGCGAGGTAGTCGGCCAGATTGGCCAGGATGTCGCGGTTGTCCTCGACCAGCAGCAATCGCATCGATGCGTGTTCCCGTTAAAGGAACCGCAAGACTACCATTGCCGCGATCAGGCCGGGGCTTTGGTGAAGCGGGCCAGGTTGGCCATGATCTCGAGCATGGCGGTGCGAATCGCCTTGATGACGCTGTTGCTGTCGGCCAGCGGGCGGTCGTCCCCGTCGGTGACTTCGTTGCGGATGGCGCCCAGCGCATTGACTGGAAACGACACCTTGAAGTCGTTGCCGATATAGGCGATGCGGTTCCAGTCGGCGGCGACCGCGTAGTCGCGGCGGAAATCCGCCGCCAGCAGGTCGTAGCCGTTGGAGTAGTCGGCCGGCGGGTTCTTCACCCCGAGCAGCGGCATCAGGGTGGCGGGGATGTCGAGGTGGCTGCTGATGCCGGCGATCGCCCTGGCCTTCTGCCCGGGCGCGCGGATGACGCCCGGCGTGCCGGTCTGGTAGCGGTTGAATTCCGCGCTGTGGCCCCAGCGGCCGCGCTCCATGAATTCCTCGCCGTGGTCGCCCAGCACAATGACGATGGTCTTGTCGAGCAGGCCCTTTGCCTTGAGATGGTCGATCACCCGGCCGATCTGGCCGTCGACGTGGCGGGCGGCGTTGATGTAGCGGTTCTTGATCTGCCGGATGTCCCTGCCGAAATCCGCCGTCAGGTAATTGAAGTTCTCCAGGTAGGGCCGGGCGAT
>JADFDL010000004.1 GCA_018262875.1 Rhodocyclaceae bacterium
CGTCCGGCAGCACTTGATGCGGTGTGCGCAGCGCCCCGGGGATTTAAATCCGGCGAATTGCCGGGTCCTGGCCCTGATCGGATGGACGCGTGCCGAAGGTGAAATAAAACGTGGCGCCCTCGCCCGGGACGGACTCCGCCCAGACGCGGCCGGCGTGCAGGGCGACAATGCGGCGGACCATGGCGAGCCCGATGCCGGACCCCTCGAACTCCTGCGGACCGTGGAGGCGTTGGAAGGCGCCGAACAGCTTGTCGGCGTACTTCATGTCGAATCCGGCGCCGTTGTCGCGCACGAAGTACGCGCGTTCGCCGCTCACTTCGCGGCAGCCGACCGCAATGTGCGCCATGTCGCGCTTCGCCGTGAACTTCCAGGCGTTGCCGAGCAAGTTTTCCAGGGCATCGTGCAAGAGCGTCGCGTCGCCATCCACCCGCAGACCGTCTTCAATGGAGACCTGTACCTGCCTGGACGGATGCGCGTGCGCCAAGTCATCGAAAATCGAACGCGCCATCATGCTCAGGTCGATCGGTTCCCTGCGGATATCTCTGCGCGCCACTCTGGACAAATCGAGCAAGTCGTCGATCAGATTGCCCATGCGCAGTGTCGCACCGCGGATGCGGGCCAAATAGTCCAGTGATTCTGCCTTGGCGCAGCTCTTGCAGTTCTCCTCCATCAGGCTGGCAAAGCCGTTGATGCCGCGCAGCGGCGCGCGCAGGTCGTGGGCGACGGAATAGCTGAAGGACTCCAGTTCCCGGTTCGATTCGCTGAGCTGCCGCGTGCGCTCGGCCACCCGGTGCTCCAGTGCGGCGTTCTGCCTGACAATCTCCGCCTCGGCTTGCTTGCGATCGGTGACATCCTTGTTGACGCCGACGAAATGGGTGATTCTGTTCTGTTCGTCCTGAAGGGGGGAGATGCTGACGCTCTCCCAGAACAGCTCGCCATGCTTCTTCCGACTCAGCAACTCACCGCACCATTGCCGGCCGGACAGCAAGGAACGCCAAATCTCGTCAAAGACGGCCTCCGGTGCCTGGCCCGATCTCAGGATGGCGGGCGGGCGGCCAATCACCTCTTCCCGCGCATAGCCGGTCGTTTCCGAAAATTTCGCATTGACGTATTCGATCTTTCCCTCCGCATCGACTATCACCACCGACGCCGGGCTATGCTCGACTGCAAGTGAAAACTTGCGCAAGCCCTCCTCGCGCTTTTCGAGTTCCTCTGCATCGGCGGCCAGTTGGCGAAAGTCAAGCTCGATCTGGTCCGCCATTCCGTCGAAGGCCGAGGCGAGCTGGCCGATCTCGTCGAGCGAGCGAAAGCCGCTGCGCACGTCGCGCTGCCCGCCTGCAAAGGACGCGCTGACCGACGCCAACTGTCTCAACGGACCGACGATCCGCAGGCGTATGGCCAGCAGGACCGTGATCAGCAACAACAGGTCCAGCAAGCCGAGCTTGACAAGATTTTCCCTGGCTTGCTGCTCTGCCTTGTCGGATTCCAATGTAAGGGATGCGGCAATCGCATCCGCCCGCTCCAGAATCGACGTTCCGGCCTGGTATAACTCGTTCAGCAGCGTCCTGGCATCCTTGCCGCCCGTCTCTTCCGACAGTGTCAGGTCGGTCAGCCTGCGCAGATTGGTAGCCGTCTGGCCGATCAGGGCGATATCCGCCGCCAGGGTGTCGGGCAGGGCTGCGATCTCGACGCCCTGCGTCCTGCCGCCATACTCCAGGGAGCGAATCGCTTCGTCCAGCCGAGCCAGGTAGGCGTCAATGGGGCCGCGATCCCGCGTGTCTCCATGAACAAACCGCGCCGACTCGGCATGGATGCGCTGGCTCAGCCAGCGCAGGCTACCGGTGACGTTGATGACCGCGGCCATGCCCCTCGTGTTCGACATGGCCGTGTCGACCAGATGCCAGTTGGCCAGGCCGGTCAGCGCCAGGAAAGCAAAGATCAGGAAAAATTTCTTGCCGAGCGTCGGCCGCAAAAATCGACACAGCAAAACCCGGCTCAGGCCTTGCCCGGATAAAGCGGAACAGTCTTGCACCAATAGGCTCACGGAGCACCTCCCTCGCGAACAGTCGCATGGAACAGCGGCATGGCCTGCTGGTTCGGGGCAGGGGAACGTACCGAATCGAAAAGGCGATAGGCGGTCGCGATTTGCGTGCGGGAGCCTTGGCTGCGCTTGATCGACGGCGTCAGAGCAAAGCGGCTTGTCTTGTTATTGCCGCATCGCAAGGCGATCATAATCCTTATGCCGCATGGATTCAAACACTTGCCATAGAGGGCCGTAGCGTTGGCGGCCGCTTTCAGGCGAAACGAACGATCTCGCCGGAGATCTGGCCGAGGGCCAGGCTGCGGTCGGTTGCGCCGAGCTTGACCGCTTCCTTCGGCATGCCGTAGACGACGCTGCTCGCCTCGTCCTGCGCCACGGTGTAGGCGCCGGCGTCGTGCATTTCCTTCAGTCCGCGCGCGCCATCGTCGCCCATGCCGGTCATGATGACGCCCATGGCGTTCTTGCCGGCGAACTTCGCCACCGAGCGGAACAGCACATCCACCGACGGTCGGTGGCGGTTGACCAGGGGGCCGTCGACCACCTCGACGTAGTACTGCGCGCCGCTGCGCTTGAGCAGCATGTGGCGCCCACCCGGGGCGATCAGCGCCCGTCCGGGCACGACGCGGTCATTGTTCTGCGCCTCGCGCACCTCGATCTGGCACAACGAATTCAGCCGCGCCGCGAACGAGGCGGTGAACTTCTCCGGCATGTGCTGGACGACGACGATGCCGGGCGCGGTGCGCGGCAGGCCGGTCAGCACCACCTCCAGCGCCTGCGTGCCGCCGGTCGAGGTACCGATCGCGATGATGCGTTCGGTCGTCTGCTTCAGCGCGTGCTCTGCCTTGGGCAGTATCGCGTCCGCATTGAGCTTGGGCGCAACCTGGACGGCGGCGGGGGCGCTGCCGTTGCTCCGCCTGACCCGGGCGCTGGCGGCGGCCTTGACGGCATGCACCAGTTCGGCGGCGGAATCCTCCATCAGGAAACGCCGCACGCCGATGCCCGGTTTGGTCACGACCCCGATGGCACCGGCCGCCAGCGCCTCCATGGTCGTCTCCGCGCCCTTTTCGGTCAGCGAGGAGCAGATCACCACCGGCGTCGGGCGCTCGGCCATGATCTTCTTCAGGAAGGTGATGCCGTCCATGCGCGGCATCTCGATGTCGAGGACGATCACGTCCGGCCAGCGCTTGTTCATCTTGTCGAGGGCGAAGATCGGGTCCGAGGCGACGCCGACAACCTCCATGCCGGGATCGCCGCCGAGCACCTCGGAGACGACCTGGCGCACCACCGCCGAATCGTCGACGATGAAGACGCCCACCTTGGAGCCGGCCTTAAGCATTGGCCATGCCTCGAATCGATTCGCCGCGGCCTGGATCGAAGCACGCCTCGCGAATCTCGCAGCCGCTGCACGCCGCAGCCACGTTCTGCGTGAACTTCTTCACCCAGACATGCCCGCTCCAGAGGTCGAAGAGTACCGTGCGATGGCCGATGCCGCCCAGGTCGGAGGCTTTCGCCCGCACGCCGTGGCTCTGCAGCAGCAGCTTGCCGAAGGCGGCATTCTTCTGGCCGATGTGGTCCTGCCGGCAGCGATTCTGGGACGGGAACATGTTGCCGCCGCCGAACATCTTCACCTCGTATTCGTGCAGCGCCGTGCCGCTTTTCTCGATTTCGCGCAGCAGCAGCCAGAAGGCCTCGTCGGCGTATTTTCCGTCCGGGCTAGACTGGCGGCGCGCGCCGCGTTCCGGCAGCATGTAATGGCACATGCCGCCGATCAACAGTTTCGGATGCCACAGCGTGATCGAGACGCAGGAGCCGAGCAGCGTGCGCATGCGCGTCTGCCGATCGCCGAAGTACCACTCCCCCGGCTGCAGGAACACCTCGATGACGTGGGGCGGCTTCCTCATGGCTTGCGATAGATCGAAGGCGCCACCACCTGCAGGTCGTCGCAAACGCCGTTCAGGCTCTCCGAATGGCCGATCAGGAGATGGCCGCCGGGCTTGATGGCCGCCATCAGGCGCTGCACCACCTTGCGCTTGGTCTCGACGTCGAAATAGATCATCACGTTGCGCAGGAAGATCACGTCGAACTCGCCGAGGCGGGGCAGCTGCTCGTTCAGGTTGACCTGCTTGAAGGCGATCTTGCTTCGCAATCGCTTGTCGATCATGAAAGTGCCCTCCTGCCGCCCGACACCCTTCAGGCAAAAGGCCCGCAGGTAGTCCTGCGGAATGTGTTCGGCCCGCTCCATCGCGTAATGCGCGCTGCGGGCCCGCTCCAGGACGCGGGTGCTGATGTCCGATGCGACGACCTCCCAGGGCGCCTCGCGCAGGCAGTCGGCCAGCAGCATGGCGATGCTGTACGGCTCCTCGCCGCTCGAGCAGGCCGCGCTCCAGACGCGGAAGGCGCTCCCCGGCCGCCGCGCCGGCAGGATGCGTGAACGCAGAAACTCGAAATGCTTCGGCTCGCGGAAAAAATAGGTTTCGTTGGTGGTGAGCAGGTCGATGGCGATCTGCAGCTCCTGCGGCTCGCGGCCGCTGGTGAGCAACTGAAAGTAGTCGCCGTAGCTGTTGAGCCGATGATGCTTGATGCGCTTGGCCAGCCGGCCGCAGACCAGGGCCTTCTTGGCCGGCGACAGGCTGATGCCGGCCAGGCGGTACAACAGGCCCTGGAACTGGGTGAACTCGCTGTCGAGGAGCCGGTAGCCCGCCTCCTGCCGCTCCGCTGCAGCCGTCGTCATCGTCCGCCCTCGCCCATCCGCATGTTCAGGCGGCCGCCGTCAGGGCGTCCATCGATTCCTGCCCGGCCATCTGGCCGAGCAGGGCCAGGTCGTCGAGTGACAGCACCTTGTTGACGTTCAGGATGATGACGAACTTGCCGTCGAGCTTGCCCATGCCGTGAATGAAGTCGGTGCGGATGCGGGCGCCGAAGGCCGGCGCCGGCTCGATCTGGCTGCCCTGGATTTCCAGCACCTCGCTCACCGCATCGACGATCACGCCGATGTCCTGCCGTTCGCCCTCGCCTTCCACCTCCACGATGACGATGCAGGTGCGCCGGGTGAGGTCCGTCGATCGCCGGCCGAAGCGGCAGGCGAGGTCGACCACCGGCACCACCGCGCCGCGCAGGTTGATGACGCCGCGAATGCACTCCGGCATCATCGGCACCACGGTGAGATCGCCGTATTCGATGATCTCCTTCACGCAGAGAATGCCGATCGCGAACATCTCGCCGCCCAGCACGAACGTCAGGTACTGCTGCTGCTCGGCAGTGGCCTGCCGCTCGGCAGGCAGCTGCTCTCCGGCCTTGACCAAAGCGCCCATGGCCGTCTCCTAGAACTTGACGAATTCGGCTTCGCCGGGAACCGGCTCGGCCAGGCTGGAAGCGAGGCGCGCGCCGCCTTCCTTGATATGGGCGATCTTGGACTTCAGCTTGCCGCCCTCCTTGCGTGGCGCGGTTGCGCGGGCAACAGCAGCACCGCCCGTCTTGAAGAAGGACATGGCCTGCTGCAGCTGCTCGGCCTGGCTGCTCATCTCTTCGGCCGTCGCCGCCAGTTCCTCCGAGGCGGAGGCGTTCTGCTGCGTGGTCTGGTTGAGCTGGCTCATCGCGGTATTGATCTGGCCGACGCCGGCGGATTGCTCCTCCGAGGCAGCGGTGATCTCCTGCACCAGGTCGGAGGTCTTGCGGATCGACGGCACGATCTCGTCGAGCAGCTTGCCGGCCTTCTCGGCCAGGGCGACGCTGCCCTTGGCGACTTCGCCGATCTCCTGCGCGGCGACCTGGCTGCGCTCGGCGAGCTTCCTCACCTCGGCGGCGACGACGGCGAAACCCTTGCCGTGCTCGCCGGCGCGCGCCGCCTCGATGGCGGCATTCAGCGCCAGCAGGTTGGTCTGGTAGGCGATGTCGTCGATGATGCCGATCTTCTCGGCGATGCTCTTCATCGCCGTGACGGTCTGGCCGACCGCTTCGCCGCCCTCGCCGGCCTCCTTGGCGGCCTTCGAGGCCATGCCGTCGGTGACCTTGGCATTCTCGGTGTTCTGGCTGATCGAGGCGCTCATCTGCTCGATGGAGGCGCTGGTCTCCTCGACGCTGGCGGCCTGCTCGCTCGAGCCCTGGCTCAGCGACTGCGCCGTCGCGCTGACCTCTTCCGAGGCGCTCGACAGATTGTCCGCCGCGCTGCGCACCTCGGTGATGATCTGCGAGAGCTTCTCGACCATGTTCCGCATCGCCTCCAGCAGCAGGCCGGTCTCGTCGCGCGAGGTGACCTCGATGCGCACCGCCATGTCGCCCTCGGCCAGGCGGTTGGCCACCGAGACTGCTTCGTTCAGCGGACGGGTGATGCTGCGCACGATCCAGAAGGCGATGCCGAAGGCGAACAGGAAGGCGGCGACGGCCATCGACAGCGTCAGCGTGCGCGCCTGCTGGTATTCCGCAGTGGCGGCTTCGCCGAGTTCGCTCATCAGGTCACCCTGGAACTTGACGAGGTCGTTGACCCGCTTGCGATATTCGCCAGCCGCCGGACGGAAGCCGGCGTCCATGAATGCCCGTGCCTCGTCAACCTTGCCATCCTCGACCAGCTTGATGATCTGGTTCTGCGCGGCGATGTAATTCTCGCGCGCCGTAAGGATCAGTTCGAACATCTCCTTGCCCCTAGGCTGGGCGAGGGTCGGCTTGAGCGTATCCCATGCCTTGGCGATGCTGCCGCGTGCCGCGAGGATGCGTTCCTTGGCGCGCTGCTGGCCCGCCTTGTCGGCGGCGAGCAGCATGTCGCGCGCGCTGATCCCGATTTCGTTCACCCCGGCCAGGCCGTCCTGCAGCAGCAGCACCTTCGGCCACATATTCTTCGTGATGTTCTCCAGCGAGGCGTTGAGGTTGGCCATGCGGGTCAGGCCGATGACGGCGATCGCGACGAGGAGGGCTACCACGATGCCGAAGCCCAGCGCCAGTCGCACTCCTATCTTCATGTTGCTAAACATAACGGTACCTCCTTACAAAATTGCAGTTGGGGCCATTCCTGGCCGGACGGATTGCATAACGCTGGCGGTTTGTTCGTTTTCCCGGCTCGCCGCCTGCTGAACGAGTGCCGGCACATCCAGAATCAAGGCCACTTCGCCGCTTCCCAGGATCGTCGATCCGGAAATGCCGCGCAGGTGGCGGAAAACCTGCCCCAGCGGCTTGATCACCGTCTGGAACTCCCCGAGCAACTGGTCGACCACCAGGCCGGCCTTCTGGCCGCCGAACTGGACGACGACGACGTTCTCCCGCCGCGTCTGCTCGCCCTCGATCGCCAGCAGCTCGCGCAGCCGGATGAACGGCAGCACCTCGCCGCGCAGGTTCAGGTAGCGGCGGGTTTCCGCCGACTGCCTGTCCGCATCGCTCAATTCGAGGCACTCGACCACCATGTCG
This sequence comes from Rhodocyclaceae bacterium, assembly GCA_018262875.1. Taxonomy (GTDB): domain Bacteria; phylum Pseudomonadota; class Gammaproteobacteria; order Burkholderiales; family Rhodocyclaceae; genus Desulfobacillus. The sequence goes on from JADFDL010000004.1 coordinate 7,436, forward strand.
AGCGGAACGACCAGGGAGGATTCGCCGACCTCGATCAGGAAGCCGTCGATGATGGCCAGCGTCAGGGGCAGGCGAATGCGGAAGGTGGTGCCCTCGCCCGGGCGGCTGTCCAGGTCGATGCTGCCGCGCAGCGCCTCGATGTTGCGGCGCACGACATCCATGCCGACGCCGCGGCCGGACAGGTTCGTCACCTGGTCGGCGGTCGAGAAACCGGGCTCGAAGACCAGGTTGTAGATCTCCTGGTCGGCCAGCGTCTGCGTCGGCGCGACGATTCCCTTCTCGATCGCCTTGCTGAGGATCTTGTCGCGGTTCAGCCCGCCGCCGTCGTCGGACACCTCGATGACGATGGTGCCCGACTCGTGGTAGGCGTTGAGGCGGATGATGCCGTTGGCCGGCTTGCCGCGCGAGGCGCGGACCTCCGCCGGCTCGATGCCGTGATCGATCGAATTGCGCACGAGATGTGTCAGCGGATCGGTGATCTTCTCGACGACGGTCTTGTCCAGCTCGGTTTCCCCGCCGCTGATCTCCAGCGCGATCTCCTTGCCCAGCTCGCGGCTGACATCGCGCACGACCCGCTGGAAGCGGTTGAAGGTCTCGCCGATCTCCACCATGCGCAGGCTGAGCGCGCAGTCGCGGATCTCCTCGACCAGGCGCCCCATCAGGGACATGGCCTCGTGCAGCGCGCCATCCTGCGTCCGCCGGGCGAGCAGCGTCGCCGAAGCGCCGGCGATCACCATTTCGCCGACCTGATTGATCAGCTCTTCCAGTTTGGCGGCGTCGACCCTGACGAAGCGGTTCTCGAGGGCGCGTTTGTCCTTGATCTGCTTCTGCTTGTCGAGTGCCGCCTGGACCACAGCTTCCTGCACGACGTTCTCTTCAACGAGGATCTCGCCGACGCGCGGCTTGCCGCTGGCGACGGCCTGCTGCTCCGCCAGCGCATGCGCCAGTTCGGCATGCGTCACGGCACCGCTGGCAACCAGGATCTCGCCGATGCGGTCGTTGTTCTCCGGCAGGGCGGCGATCAGTTGCACGAACTCGCCGATCCTGCTGTTCGGCGGCAGGATGCGGATCTCGCAATCTTCACGCACGAATTCGAAGGCGCCTTCGATCGTTTCCTTGCTGGCTTCGCTCCTGAGGTCGATCTCGAAGCCCAGGTAGCAGGATTCCGGATCCATTTCGGCTGCCGCGGGCATGGCATCGCACAAGGTAGTCGTGTGAATGACGTCGCCAAGCGTGGTCAGGTAGCGCAGGAACGAGGCCGGATCCATGCCGTTGCGCAGGACGTCGCGGCCGAATCGCAACGAAATGTGCCAGGCACCGCTGCCGACTTGCCCGCCCTCGTCACGCGCCAGCACGGCCTCCTGCTCGACCGGCCGTTCGACCGCCTGCGCGACCTCGGGGACGCCGGCCGGTGAGAACCTGCCCAGCCGCTCGAGCAGAGCGGCCTGGCGCACCTCCATCGCCGCCGGATCGGTCGGCTGGTCGCCTGCGGCGGTGCCGACCAGATGGCCGATGTGGTCGCCGCACTCGAGCATGAGCGCGGTCAGCGTGTCGTTTACCGGCACTTCATTGTTGCGGGCGCGATCGAGCAGGCTTTCCACCACGTGGGTGAAACGAACGATGTCGTCGAGGCCGAACAGCCCGGCCGAGCCCTTGATGGTGTGGATGGCGCGGAAGGTGGCGTTCATCGCGTCGGCATCGTCGGGCCGTCGCTCCAGCTCCAGGAGGGAATCCTCCATGCTCAGGAGCAGTTCCCGGCTTTCGACGATAAAGGTCTGCAGTGCGGCTTCGAGATTCATGCCTTGCCTCCGTTCGCGGTGCGGCCCGGCTCCTGTGCCGGGATCACCACAGGATCGCCGAACAGGGCCGCCATGTCGTACAGCTCAAGGAGTTCCATCACCGGCCGGCTGTGTCCGACCAGATGCAGGGCCTTGTTCGTGGCGGCGGCATGGCGCTTGGCCAGCACCAGCACCTGCAGGCCGGCCGTGTCGATATCCGATACGGCCGAAAGGTTGATCTCCATCTCGGCACATTCACCGACGGCGCCGATCAGGCCTTCCTTCAGTTCGGCGGCAGCGTAGATCGTGAGTTCGCCGCCGAGCGCCACCGCGCACCGGCCATTGTTGTTCTGTACGTTGATCTCCATGTGCCGTCCTCCGCAGACTGACTTTTAGGGCATCACCAGCTTGGAAACGGCGGTCAGCATCTGCGCCGGCTGGAACGGCTTGACCACCCAGGCCTTGGCGCCGGCGGCCTGCCCTTCCTGCTTCTTGGCTTCCTGCGACTCGGTCGTCAGCATGATGATCGGCACGAACTTGTGCTCGGCAATCTTCTTCACCTCCTTGACGAAGGTGATGCCATCCATGTTCGGCATGTTCACGTCGCTGATGATGAGATGCACCTTCTGCCCAGTGATCTTGCCGAGCGCATCCTTGCCGTCGCAGGCCTCGATCACGTCGTAGCCCGCGCCCTTCAGGGCGATGCCCACGACCTGGCGCAGCGAACTGGAGTCGTCCACCACGAGAATCGTCTTTGCCATGCTTGCTCTCCTGTCAGAAGAAGGTGATTTCGGATTCCTGCGGCCGGGCATCCTGGCCGCCGGCATGGACGGCGTGCTGCTCGACCATGGTGTAGGTGTTCGCCAACTGGGTCAGCCAGCCTTCGACATCGAAGGCTGCGTTCCCGCCGGCCGATGCGGAAACCTGCTGGCCGAGCTTTTCCAGGTCGTTCTGGATGTGCATGAGCATCTGACTGACGCGGTCCTGGAACTGCAGCGAAACGAGCACGTCGGTCACCTCGCCGCGGATGCCGGTGCTTTCCCGCTGCAGGATCTCCGACGACGTTCCCAACGCATCCGCCGCCGTGGAGAACCGCCCGAGGATTCCCGCCACCGCCGAATCGGCGCCCCGGATGGTCGTCTCGTCGAGCTTCGCCGTCTGGTCCGCCGCCTCCAGCGTGGCGGCAATCGCGGCATTGACGGCATCGACCTTTTCGGTGATCCGCTTGCCCGTTTCGCCGGACTGGGTCGACAGCTTGCGCACCGCATCGGCGACCACGGCGAAACCGCGGCCCGCTTCGCCGGCCCGAGCCGCCTCGATGGCGGCATTCAGGGCCAGCAGGTTGGTCTGGCCGGCGATGCTGCCGACGTCCGCCGCCATTTGCTTCAGTTCCCCGGTAAACCCGGCCAGGCAGGCGATCTCGCGCAGCATCTCCCGCTTGTTATCGAGGGCCTTGTGCAGGGAGCGCGTGATGGCCTCCAGTTCGGTCCGGCTGGCCTCCAGCGTCGCCACCATGCCGCCGCTGCCCATGCCGCCGGCAGCGTCGCGCGAGGCCGCCTCGGCCGCCGCGAGCTTCTCGGCAATGCCGGCAAAACGCCCGGACAATGACGTGATTGCATCTTCGGTCTGCCGGCGAGCGGCATCGATCTGCCGCGCCCAGACGGGCAGGACGCCTCGGCACAGCGCATCCAGTCCGTCTTCGCGGCGTTCGGCCGCCCTGGCGGCCGCCTCGGCCTGGCGCGCCGCTTCCGCCTCCGCCAGGACCTGCCGGACATGCCGCCGGCAGGCTGCCAGGGACATGCGGCCCGCCACGACGCCGGCCACGACAAGCAGCGTCGCCAGCGCGACGCGGATTCCGCCGCCCTCACCCGCAGAGAAAAGCAGAATCCCGCCCAGCACCGCCACCGCAGGCGCATACAGCCACGGCAGGCCTGCGTCGTTCATCGCCGAAACGTCCTTGTCCGTCACGCTTCCACCTCCGCAATACGCCTGACGGTTGCCGTCAGGCTTTCCAGGTCCATCGGCTTGTCGAAGAAGTAATCCGCCCCTTCCGCCACGCAGCGCTTGCGGTACAAGGCGTAGTTGCTGAACATCAGCACGCGGGTCGCCGGCCGCTCGTGCTTGATGGTCTCCAGCAGGTCCAGGCCGCTGCCATCCGGCAACTGGACGTCGAGGATCACCATTTCCGGCTTCAGTTCGCGGAACCGCGCCGTGCCCTGGCGCAAATCGCCCGCCACCTCGGCTTGCACGCCGGGCAGGCTTGCCATGATGGCGCGCAGCCTTTCGCTCACCGGCCGCGAATCTTCGACTATCAGCAGTTTCATCGTCACGAGTACCGTCCTGTTAGACGGAGTAACGACGCCAGACTTGGGGTTCAGGAGTCGGGAATGCCGGATATTGCTTTAGGTATTAACTGTCCTTGCCATAGGAATACGCCTACGGCATGTCAGACAAACACCTACAGGAAGGGAAAAAGGGGAAGGCGCTATTCCTGCGCCAGGCCATGCCGGATGGCATAGCGGATGAGGTCGGCATTGTTGTCCACGCCGAGCTTCTGCATCAGCCGCATCTTGTGCGTGCTGATGGTCTTCGCGCTCAGGTTGAGCGAGGCGCCGATCTCGCCGATGGCCTTGCCGACGGCGATCTTCTGCAGCACCTGGAACTCCCGGTCGGAGAGGCATTCGTGCGGCGCCTTGTCGCTGTCGCCGACCTCGAAGACGATGGCGTCGACCAGAGCCGGATCGATGAAGCGGCCGCCGCCCGCCACTTTCCGGATGGCGGAGAGGAGGATGGCCGGATCGCTGTCCTTGGTGACGTAGCCGGAGGCGCCTGCGCGCAAGGCCCGCGACACCACCTGGCCCTCGTTGTGCATGCTCAATACGAGAATGGGCAGTTCCGGCTTGTCGCCGCGCACCCGGCGCACCAGATCGACCCCGCTCAGGCCGGGCATCGTCATGTCCAGCAGCAGCAGGTCCAGGTCGATCTGCCGAACCTTGTCGATCACCTCCGCGCCGTGGGTGGCTTCGCCGGCCGCAACGATGTCCGTCGTCGTCGCGATGATCTGTTTCAGGCCGCCGCGCACGATGGCATGGTCGTCGGCAATCACTATCCGGATCATTTCAGCCTTTCGGATACGTAGGGAATGCGTATTGCCAGGGTAGTGCCGCGCCCGGGGCCGGTATCGATCGTCAGGGAACCGCCCAGCACCAGTGCTCTTTCGCGAATGCCGAGCAGGCCGAACGACGGCCCATGACGCGCCGTCTCCAGATCGAAGCCCCTGCCGTCGTCCTGGATTTCCAGGAAGAGCGCATCCTCCGTGCGCTTCAGCGAAACGACGATGGCGGAGGCCTCCGCATACCGCATCACATTGGTCAGCGATTCCTGCACGATGCGGAAGACGGCGGTCGCCCGCACGTCGTCCAGCACGATCTCGCCGCCGGAAAGGTTCAGCTCATAGGCAATGCCCGTGCGCTGGCCGAAATCCTCCACCAGCCACTCCAGCGCCGGCACGATGCCGAGATTCAGCGCAGCGGGCCGCAGGTTGGTGGCCACCTGGCGCACCACGCCGATGGTTTTTTCGACGAGCTCGCGCATGTCCGCCGTCTTTTTCCCGATCTCGGCATTTGTCTCGAACTGCATGCGTAGCAGGGAAATGTCCATTTTCAGGGCGGTGAGTAGTTGCCCCAGTTCGTCGTGGATTTCCAGGGCGATGCGCTTGCGCTCCTCTTCCCGCACGGCATCGCGATAGGCCGCCAGTTCGCGCAACTGGGTGCGCGATTCGATCAGCTCCTGCTCCATTGTCTTGAGCGAACTGATGTCGACAATCTGCCCGATGAAATAGAGCGGCGCCTGTTCCTGATCGCGCACCAGGGCGACAGACAGCACGACCCAGACGACATGCCCGTGCCGGTGATAGCAGCGCCTTTCGAACTGGCACCGGGTCAGTTCCCCATCCAGCACCCGGCGCTCGATCCCGGCCGCCTTCGCCAGATCGTCCGGGTGGGTGATTTCCTGCAGGGTCTTGCGCAGCAACTCCTCCTGATCATAGCCCAGCGTATCGCACAAGGCGCGATTGGCAAGCAGGAAACGGCCCGTCAGGTCATACAGGACGATGCCGACCGCAGCCGAGTCAAAGGTTGTCTGGAACAACTCTTTGCTGACACGCAGTTCCTCCGCCGCCCGCTGCCGTTCGGTGACGTCTTCCTTGATGGAAATGAAATGGGTCGTCCTTCCCCGCTCATCGGCCAGCGGCGAAATGCGCGTGTCCTCGCGGAACAACTCGCCGCTCTTCTTGCGATTCACCAGTTCGCCGCGCCACTCCTTGCCCGAGCTGATCGTCCGCCACATGTCCCCGTAGATTTCCCGCTGCGTTTCGCCGGACTTCATGAAGCCGATGTTGCGTCCGACTGCCTCCTCGCCCGCATAGCCGGTGACTTCGATAAATTTCGGGTTGACGTACTCGATGCAGCCCGCCGTGTCGGTAATCACCACGGATGCGGGGCTGTATTCGACCGCCCGTGACAGCTTGCGCAGCCCGTCCTGGGCCTTTTCCAGCGCATCCCTGTCCCGGGCGATCCGCTGGATGTCGCGTTCGATGTCGCCGGCCATGCGGTCGAAGGCCCGCGCAAGATCGCCGATCTCGTCGGCCGAATCGATGCCGACCCGCTCGGTGTAGCTGCCCTGCGCGAAGCGCCGGCTGGCCGCAGCCAGCGCGTACAACGGGCGCACGACCTGCAGGCGAACCGCGGTCAGTGCGACGAACAGGATGGCCAGGTCCAGCAGCGCCAGCAGATACAGGTTGCGCGTCGCCTGTTTCTCTATTTCGGCGATCTGGACGCTCAGGGCGGCGGCAATGCCGTCGGCGGTCGACAGCAGATAATTGCCGTCGACCAGCAATGCGTCCAGTTCGTCCGCGATACTGCGGCGCGTAGCCAGGCGGTCGAGGGCGCGCGCGACGTCGGTCCGGTAGTCCTGCGCGGCCAGCCGCAGAGGCTCGATCGATGCCCGAACAATCTCCGAAGGCTCCCGCACCGCGAGCCCGAGGTGCTCCCCGCCGTAGGCCAGGATATGGATCACCTCGTCGAGCCTGTCCAGTTGCGCCTCGACGGCCGTCCGCTCGCCCCTGCCATAGGCCATCCGCAGGGTATCCGCCTGCACTCTCTGGCCGATCCAGCGGATGCTGCCGACGATATTGACCTGGGTCGTCGCCCCCTTGAGGTGCGAGAGAGTCGATTCGACCACCAGCCAGTTGCCTAGCCCGACCAGGCCCAGCGCGGCGAATATCAGCAGGAATTTCCGGCTGAGGGTCAGGCGAGCGAATCCCCCCGCCGTTTCTGTCTCAACAGGGGCAATTCCTTGAATTGTCTGTTCTTCCGCCTGCATGGTCATAAAGGAATCCACCATCGCAAGACATACGCTCGCGCCGGTTCGAATACCTGCAGGGACGGGGCAGGAAAAGGAAATGGACAACCGCGACTCGACATCCTGAGCCACGGGACAATCTCTTCACTCATCTATGATATCGGCTCTTGCGCATTTTTCTTTAATACCCGCAAGAACTTCCCGGGTGCTGCACCGCAATGCAACCGTCCCGGCGGCCGTTTTCGCCAATCTCGGCTAAGATACGCGCCTCCCCGCCCCGCCTGCCATGAACACCCAGACCGATCTCTCCCGGCACACCCCGATGATGCAGCAGTTCCTGCGCCTCAAGGCGCAGTACCCGGAGCTCCTGCTGTTCTATCGCATGGGAGACTTCTACGAGCTGTTCTTCGAAGACGCCGAGAAGGCCGCGCGTCTGCTCGACATCACGCTCACCACCCGCGGCCAGTCGGCCGGCCGGCCGATCCGCATGGCCGGCGTGCCCTACCACGCCGTCGAACAGTACTTGGCGCGGCTGGTGAAGCTTGGCGAATCGGTGGTGATCTGCGAGCAGGTCGGCGACCCGGCCACCTCCAAGGGGCCGGTCGAGCGTGCCGTGACGCGCATCGTCACGCCGGGCACGCTGACCGACTCGGCCCTGCTCGACGACAAGTCCGACAGCCTGCTGCTGGCGCTCGCACCGGAAAAAAATCTTGTCGGCCTCGCCTGGCTGAACCTCGCCAATGGCGATTTCCGCCTGCTGGAGGTCGGCCCCGGCGCCCTCGCCGCACAACTGGAACGCCTGCATCCGGCGGAAATCCTCGTGCCCGACGGCGCACCGTCGACCTTCCCCGAGAACATGGCGGCCCCGGTCAGGCGCCTGCCCGATTGGCATTTCGACCGCGACGCCGCCTCGCGGGGACTGACTTTGCATTTCGGCACGCGCGACCTCGCCGCCTTCCTGCCCGAATCCGGCCCCGACGCGCCGACCGCTGCGCTCGCCGCCGCCGGCGCCCTCTACCAGTACGCGAAGACGACGCAGAACCAGGCACTGGCTCACATCACCAGCCTGACCCTGGAACGCGAGAGCGCCTGGCTGAGAATGGATGCCGCCACCCGGCGCAACCTGGAACTCACCGAAACCCTGCGCGGCGAAGCGGCGCCGACCCTGCTCTCCCTCCTCGACGATTGCCGCACATCGATGGGCTCGCGCTGGCTGCGCCATTGCCTGCATCATCCGCTGGCCGACCGCAGCGCGGCGGCGGCGCGTCACGCCGCCGTGGCGGAACTGGCCGGCGAGACCGGCAACGGCCCCTATGCGTCCATTCAGCAGGCGTTGCGCGGCTTCGCCGACATCGAGCGCATCACGGCGCGCATCGCGCTGCGCAGCGCGCGTCCACGTGACTTGTCCGCCCTGCGCGACAGCCTGGCGAACCTGAAAGCCTTGCGTGCACCGCTGGCGCAGGCGGCCTCGGCAGGGCTGGACACAATCCGCGCCGACCTCGCCACGCCGCAGGAGTGCCTCGATCTGCTGACGCGGTCGATTGCGCCGGAACCCGCCGCAGTGTTGCGCGACGGCGGCGTCATCGCCGGGGGCTACGACGGCGAACTGGACGAACTGCGCGCCATCCAGCAGAACTGCGGCGCCTTCCTGCTGGAACTGGAGGCGCGCGAGCGAGTGCGCAGCGGCATCGCCAACCTGCGCGTCGAATACAACCGGGTGCATGGCTTTTACATCGAGGTCAGCCACGCCAACGCCGCCAGGGTGCCGGACGATTACCGCCGCCGGCAGACGCTGAAGAACGCCGAGCGCTACATCACGCCGGAGCTGAAGGCCTTCGAGGACAAGGCGCTCTCGGCGCAGGAGCGCGCCCTCTCGCGCGAGAAACTGCTATATGAAGAACTGCTGACGCGGCTCGCCGCCGACATCCCGGCGCTGCAGCGCATCGCCCGCGCCGTGGCGCTGCTCGACGGGCTGTGCGCCTTCGCCGCGATCTCGGTGCGCTGCAACTGGTGCCAGCCGCAGTTCGCCGAATCGTTTTCGCTGGAGATCGAGTCCGGCCGCCACCCGGTCGTGGAAGGCCAGGTGGACAGCTTCATCGCCAACGACTGCCGCTTCGATCCGGCGCGGCGCATGCTGCTCGTCACCGGCCCCAACATGGGCGGCAAATCCACCTATATGCGCCAGGTGGCGCTGATCGTGCTGCTCGCCCACTGCGGCGCCTTCGTGCCGGCCCGTACGGCCCGCCTTGGCCCTGTGGACGCCATCTACACGCGCATCGGCGCCTCCGACGACCTCGCCTCGGGCCGCTCCACCTTCATGGTCGAGATGACCGAGGCGGCATCGATCCTGCACGGCGCCACCGAGCATAGTCTGGTGCTGATGGACGAGGTCGGCCGCGGCACCTCGACCTTCGACGGCATGGCGCTGGCCTTCGCCATCGCCCGCCACCTGCTGGAAAAGAACCGCGGCTACGCCCTGTTCTCGACGCACTATTTCGAGCTGACGCGGCTGGCCGAGGACTACGCCGAGTGCGCCAACGTGCACCTCGACGCCGTCGAGCACGGCCACCGCATCGTCTTCCTGCACGCCGTCGAGGAAGGCCCGGCCAGCCAGAGCTACGGCATCCAGGTGGCGGCGCTGGCCGGCATCCCCGGCAGCGTCATCCGCGATGCCAAGCGACGCCTGCGCCAACTGGAAAACCGCGAGGTCGATGCCGGCCCGCAAGCGGACCTCTTCGCCGCCGCGCCGGAACCGATCGAGGCGGAACCCCATCCGGCGCTCGACGCCCTGCGCACGCTCGACCCGGACGGCCTCAGCCCGCGCGAGGCGCTCGACAAGCTCTACGAACTGAAGCGCCTCTCGGAATAAGTTCCGGCAGCCGGCGTCAATTGTGGCTTTCCGCCATTCGGAAACCACGTATCGATCGCCGCCGGCGATCCGACTATTCTTCCCTCGCCCGCCAACAACGACAAATGCGCGCGCTCCACAAGAGCGACGCGACGGCCGGCGCACACCACAAAGGAGGAAGTCATGTCACGGCATATCCTGCGGCGCTGCGCCGCCGTTCTCTCATTCGCCATCCTGCCGGCAGCCGTCGGCGCCGCCACCCTCGTCATCGGCCAGGTCGCGCCCTACAGCGGGCCGCTGGCGCCCACCGGCAGCCACGTCGGCGCCGGCGCGCAGTTGTACTTCGACCGCGTCAACGCCGCCGGCGGCATCCATGGCGCCAGGATCCGCCTCGTCACGAAGGACGACGGCTACAAGGTGCCGGAGACCGTCAAGCTCACCCGCGAACTGATCAAGGAGGCCGCGCCGATTGCGTTGGTCGGCATGGTCGGCACCGGCAACGTCGAGGCGCTGGTCAAGGAGGGCGTCCTGGCCGACGCCGACATTCCCGTCGTCGGCATCCGCTCCGGCGCCCTGTCCCTCGTCTCCCCGGTGGTGCCGCAGTTGTTCCACACCCGCGCCAGCTACGCCGCCGAGGGGGAGAAGATTGTCCAGCAGCTCGCCGTCACCGGCGTCAGGCGCGTCGCCGTGCTCTACCAGGATGATCCCTTCGGGCTCGACGGCCTGGCCGGCGCCGAGAAATCCATCGAGCGGCACGGCCTGCAGCTCGCCGCCAAGGCCGCCTACGAAAAGAACACCACCAAGGTCGAGGCCGCCGTGGCGGCCATCGCGGCGGCGAAGCCCCAGGCGGTGATCATGGTGTCCAACACCGCCGCCAGCGCCGAGTTCGTCAAGCAGTCGCGCGCCGCCGGCAACGACGCCCAGTTGCTGGCCCTCTCCGTCACCGACGGACCGCAGGTGGTCAAGCGCATCGGCAAGGAAGCCGCGCACGGCCTGGGCGTCGTGCAAGTGGTGCCGGACCCCGCCAGCCGCGCCCTGCCCATCACGCGCGACCTGCAGGACGACTACAAGCGATTCGCCCCGAAGGGCATCGAGCTGAACCACACCCTGCTGGAAGGCTACCTGGCCGGCAAGGTGCTGGCGGAAGGACTGAAACGAGCCGGGCCGAACCCGACGCGGAAGAAGCTGCGGGAAGCGCTGGAAGCGATGCGGGATTACGACGCCGGCGGCCTGTTCATCCGTTTTTCCCCATCGAGCCACTCGGGGTCGGAATTCCTCGACATCACCATCCTGAACAAGGAAGGCAAGGTGCTGAGGTAAAAGTCAGTCCCCGCGACACGGCGGAGAGCTGCCTCAGTGGTGGTGTCCCTCGGGGCCGTGCACGTGGCCGTGCGTCAGCTCTTCCGCGGTCGCCGCGCGGACGTCGGCGACGGTGCAGTTGAAGACCAGCGCGGTGCCGGCCAGTGGGTGGTTGCCGTCGACCACCACCTTGTCGCCCTCGATGTCGGTAATGGTATAGACCATGTCGTCGTCGCCGTCCTCGGCCGCCCGCTCGAACTGCATGCCGACCTGGATGCCTTCCGGGAACATGGACAGGGCCTCGACGCGCACCAGATCCGCGTCGTACTCGCCAAAGGCATCCTCCGGCAGCAGCTTGACTTCCAGTTGCTCGCCGACCGCCTTGCCTTGCAGCAATTCCTCGATGCGCGAAAAAATGCCGTCGTAGCCGCCATGGAGGTAGACCAGCGGCCGTTCGCCGCCGTCGATGAGATTGCCGTCGGGATCGGTCACGCGGTAGCTCAGCGTAACGACGGTATCCTTGGCGACTTGCATAGTGCTTCCTTTCGGTTCAGTCCATCTGCTTGACCAGGGCCAGCACTTCGAGCGCATGGCCCTTCGGGTTGACGCCATACAATGCGTGACGCAATACGCCTTTCCTGTCGATGATGAAGGTCGAACGCACGATACCGTGCCTTTTCACACCTTCCTTTTCCTTCAGTTGCCAGACGCCGTAGCGCTTGCATACGTCGCCCTCGGTGTCGGCCAGCAGCCGCACCGACAAGCCGTGCTTGTCGCGAAATTCGGCGTGGCTGATGCAGTCGTCGCGGGACACGCCGAGGATGACGCAGCCGAGCCGCGCGAATTCGTCTTCGTGATCGGTGAAGTCGATGGCCTCGATGGTGCAGCCCGGCGTATCGTCCTTGGGATAGAAATACAGAACCGCATGCATTTTTCCGCGAAGCGCCGACAGCTCGAAGGACTCCATGTCGGCATCGGGCAGTGCAAAAACAGGCGCGGCTTGTCCGGCTTGCAGCATGCGATCTCCTGCGAACGATTGAACGGGAACAAGTTTAACACCGGATTCTCGCGCGATTGCAAGACATGGTTCTATACTGGAAAGCATGTACGACAAACTGACCGGCTGGCTGCTCCGCGCCGCTGCCGCATCGATGGCGCTTGCGGCGACGGGCCTGCCTTTGCAGGCAGCGGAACCGTCCGCGCTGCCGCAGTTTGTCCTCAACCTGGGCACGCACAACAATTCCATCTGGCAGATGGCGCTCGATCCGGCGGGAGAATTCTTCGTCACCGCCAGCAGCGACCGGACGCTGCGTGTGTGGGATGCCGCGACGGGGGAGCTGCAGCAGACGCTCCGCCCGCCGGTCAACCCCGGTTCCGAAGGCTGGTTCGGCAGTGTCGCCGTCTCGCCGGACGGGACGACGATTGCCGCCGGCGGCGGACTTTGTCGCACTTTCGAGTCGAGTTACTGCGTGTATCTCTTCGACCGCGCCAGCGGCGCGCTGAAGCAGCGCATCCTCGGCTTTCCTTCCCATGTTTCGCGCGTGGTTTTCTCGCCCGACGGCCGGTTGCTGCTGGCGTTGACGACGACCGACGGCGTGCGCCTGCATCGCGTGCAGGACGGATCGCTGGCGGGCGAGGATCGGGATTTCGGCAAACAGCCGGCCTATACCGCGGCCTTCTCCCGCGACGGCCTGGCCCTGGTCGGTAGCCGCGACGGCTTGTTGCGCCTGTACCGGACCGGGCCGGCCGGCCTGGAGCGGATCGTCAAGCGCCCGGCGCACAGCCGGGGCTCGCCGCATGCCGCGGCATTCTCGCCGGACGGCACCAAGGTGGCCGTCACCCATATCTTCAACGGCAACAACATTTCCATCCTCGATGCGAAAACCCTGGACCTGCTCTACAACGCCGATACGCGGACCGACAAGCACGGCTTCATATCCATTGACTGGTCGTCGGACGGGCGCATGCTCCTGGCGGGAACATCGGCCTTCGATGAAGGCATTCGCTTCGTGCGGGCCTATGCGGACGGGGGAAAGGGCACCTTTCGCAACATCGAGGTATCGCCGCACAACATCGAGGACCTCAAGGCGCTGCCGCGCGGGGGCTTCATCGCCGTCACCCGCGATGTGTCGATCGCCGCCTACGACGGCGAATTCAAGCCGGTCTTCCGCATCAACCCCAGTTTCCCGAACTACATCTACCGGCCCGGAACGCTGCGCGTCTCGCGCAATGGCCTGGCCTTCTCGCTGCCTGGCGGCGACGCCGCCTTCGATCCCGTTTCGAAACGCTATCTCGCGCAGAGCCCCGACAACGAAATGGCCGAGCCGCTCACCGACGGCAAGAGCTTGCGCGTCACCGCCTGGCGCGACAGTCCGAATGTGAATCTGGATGGCAAGCGCCTCGCGCTTGTCCAGCCCGGCAACGAGACCTCCCGCGCCCTGGCCATCGCCGCGGATGAGAGCAGCTTCGTCCTGGGCACCTCGCGCGGCGTCTATCGCTTCGATCGCGAGGGCAAGCGGTTCTGGTCCATCACCTGGCCCGGAGAAGTCGTCGCCATCAATTTCGCCCTCGACGGCAAACTGGTCGTCGCGGCGCAGGTCAATGGCACCATCCGCTACCTTCGCGCCAGCGATGGCAAGCTGGTCTTTTCGGCTTTCACGACCCCCGACCGCCGCCGCTGGCTTCTCTACACGCCAAGCGGCTATTACGATGCCAGCGTCGGCGGGGAAGACCTGGCCGGCTGGCTGGTCAATCGCGGCAAGCTTGCGGCGAGCGACTTCTATCCGCTGTCCCGCTTCAGGGCCAGCCACTTCAGGCCTGCGGTGATCCAGGCCGTGCAGTCGACCCTGGACGAAAAGGCTGCCCTGGGAAAAACCGGGGCCCGTTCTTCCGCCACAACCACCCCGGCGCCTTCAGCCGTGGCGAAGCCGGCTGCGGAGCCGATCGAACCCGACAGCGAATCCACTGCCGCAGCCGCCATTGCCCGGCACCTGCCACCGGCGGTGTCGGTCGTCTCGCCCGGCGTATCGGTGGCGGCCGAGCGAGCGGAATTCACGCTGCGTGTCGCGGTCCGCGTACCCGCTGACGCCCCGCTCATCCGGCTGCGCGTTCGCATCGCCGGCGCGAACGAGGAAGCAAAAATCCGCACCGAACCCTCCGCGGATGCGATCCATGCCGACATTTCGTTGAAGTTGCCGGCTGCGGACACGCAGATCGCGGTTTTCGCAGAAAACCGCCATGGCATCAGCGCGCCGGCCGTCGTGCAGGTCAAGTGGCTCGGCCCGAAGCCGGCTGCGCCGATCCAGCGCAGCCTCTACGTTCTTGCCGTCGGCGTGTCCGATTATGTCAATCCGGATTACCGGCTCGGCCTGGCAGCCAAGGATGCCGGCGATCTCGTCGCCGCCCTGCTGCGGCAGAAGGGCGGCTGGTACAGCCGGGTGGAAGTACAACTGATCACGGACCGACAGGCCACGCGCAAAAGCGTCGAGGGCGGCTTCGCCTGGCTGAAGGAGCGCGTGCGCGCCGACGATACGGCGGTGATCTTCCTCGCCGGCCATGGCATCAACGACGACGGCGGCGATTACCATTTCCTGCCGGCCGACGCCGAACTGGAACGCGTCCGCGCGACCGGCGTCTCCTTTCTCACCGTGCGAGACACCCTCTCCAGGCTTCCCGGCAAGGTGCTGCTGATGGCCGACACCTGCCATTCCGGCAACATCCTCGGACGCCTCCGGCGAGGCCAGAGCAACGACGCCACGGCAGCACTCAACGACCTTGCCAGCGCCGAAAACGGCATTGTCGTCTTCGCCTCCTCCACCGGACAGCAGGTGTCGCTGGAAAGCGCGGAATGGGGCAATGGCGCCTTTACCAGAGCCGTACTGGAGGGTTTGCGCGGACAAGCCGACTACAGGCAACGCGGGCGCATCACCTACAAGATGCTCGACCTGTATATTTCCGACCGGGTCACCGAGATGACCCGGGGGGCGCAAACGCCCGTCAGCCCCTCTCCCGTGGGCGTACCCGATTTCATCGTTGCCGAGGTCAGAAAATGAGACTGTGCCGCATCATGGCTGTGTTTTTACTTGCGATCGCTCCCGCCTTCGCCCAGACGCCCGAGCGCTGGGATATTCCGCTCGATCCGCGCGACTGGAGGCTGGCCGCCGAAAACCGCGAAGGCCGTCTGACCGAGCGCATCTATGTCGCCCCCGGCGAGAGCGAATACTTCTGGAACGAGAAGATCGTCATCGGCCACCAGCGTCTCGCCTTTTCGCCGGACGACTACCTGGCCGGCTTCCTGGAGTTCCTCAACGAGCATTGCCGGCCGTACAAGGTGAAGCCGCTGCAACAGGAACCGCATGATGTCCTGTTGCAGTGGGAAGGCGACTGCCGCATCACCGGAAGTCAATTCGAGTATCGCCGCATCGTCGCCGCCAAGGACGGCGTGCATGTCCTCGCCTACGCCGCCAGGATGAACCGGCTCTCCGAGCCGAAACGCGAAGCCTGGCTGGGCATCCTGCGCGAGGCGAAACTGAAATAGGCGATGCCCGATCGCCTGCAAGTCGTCACCGGCGACATCACCCGCCTCGCCGTCGACGCCGTCGTCAATGCTGCCAACGAGACCCTGCTGGGCGGTGGTGGCGTGGATGGAGCCATTCACCGCGCGGCGGGGCCGGAATTGCTGGCGTATTGCCGGACCCTGGACGGCTGCCCGACCGGGCAGGCGAAGATCACCCCCGGCTTCCGCCTGCCGGCGAAGCACATCATCCACACCGTCGGGCCGGTCTGGCGCGGCGGCCGTCACGCCGAGTCGCAGCGACTGACTTTGTGTTACCGCAACTGTTTCCGCCTGGCGAAGGAACACGGCCTGCGCAGCATCGCCTTCCCGGCCATCGGCTGCGGCGTTTATGGCTATCCGCGCGAGGAGGCGGCCAACATTGCGGCAACCGAATGCCGCAAGGCGCTGACGGACGACCCGGCACTCGAACGGGTGCTGCTGGTGGCTTTCGACGAACCCATGGCGGCAGTGCTGCGGCAGGCGATTTCTGCCGCTTAGCCGTCGGCTATACTTCGATTTTTTTCACCCGAAAGCACAAACGACATGAAACTCGAAACCATCGCCGTTCACGGCGGCTACAGCCCGGAACCCACCACCAAGGCAGCGGCGGTGCCGATCTACCAGACCACCTCCTACGCCTTCGACAGCACACAGCACGGGGCGGACCTGTTCGACCTCAAGGTGGCGGGCAACATCTACACCCGCATCATGAACCCGACCCAGGACGTGCTGGAAAAGCGCGTGGCGGCCATGGAAGGCGGCATTGCGGGGCTGGCGCTGGCTTCCGGCCAGTCGGCGATCACCTACGCCATCCAGACCATCTCGGAGGCCGGCGACAACATCGTCTCGGCCAGCACGCTCTACGGCGGCACTTACAATCTGTTCGCCCATACCCTGCCGCAGTTCGGCATCGAAGTGCGCTTCGCCGACTATCGCGATCCGCAATCCTTCGAAAAGCTGATCGACGGCCGCACCAAGGCCATCTATTGCGAATCGGTCGGCAATCCGCTCGGCAACGTTACCGACTTCGAGCCTCTCGCCGGCATCGCTCACCGTCACGGCATCCCGCTGATTA
>JADFDL010000049.1 GCA_018262875.1 Rhodocyclaceae bacterium
TGAAGGCCGCCGGCACCACCAGCAGGTCCACCGGCCCCATCGCGCGATACAGTTCGGGGAAGCGCAGGTCGTAGCAGATCGACAGCCCGACCCGGCCGACCGGGGAATCGAAGACGACAATCTCGCCGCCTGCCTCAATGGTCCGACTCTCGTTGTACTGCTCGGTTCCGCGCTGAAAGCCGAAAAGATGGATTTTGTCGTAGCGCGCCACGCGCCGGCCGGCATCGTCGAAGACCAGACAACTGTTGCGCACCTTGTCCGGAGCGGAGGCCTCCAGCGGAATGGAACCGCCGACCAGCCAGACCTTGTGCCGCAGCGCCGTCTCGCGCAGGAAATCCTGCAAGGGCCCGGCGCCCTCCTTCTCTCGCGCGCGCACCTTGTCCGTTTCGTCGCCGGAAATCAGGGGAAAGTATTCGGGCAGCGCCACCAGCTTCGCGCCGCTCGCCGCCGCCTCGGCGACGAGCGCGTCGGCATCGCGCAGGTTCTGCGCGATGTCCGGTCCGGACACCATCTGCACGGCGGCGATCCGGGTCGGGGTCATTGAACCGTTTCCTCCCTTTTCGTGGCCGCCTGCTGCTGGACCTTCTCCACCTTCGGGTCGCTCCAGCTGCCGTTGATGGCGTACTCGAACGCAAACATCTGCCCGAACGGATCCTTGAGGAGCTTCTGCGCCACCCAGGCGGCGGCGCCGATGGCCGGATTGGCGATCATGGCGCCGACGGCCAGCGTCTCGCCCAGCGCCGGCTCGATGCGCACGTGCAGGTTCTGCGTCTCGGCGGGAATGCTCACCTCGCCCTTCATGAATATCTTCGCCGACGGTCCCTGGATCTGCAGGTCCTGCGTGCTCATCACGCCGCGCGCCACCTTGGCGCTGCCGGCAATGGTATCGAAGGCGAAACCGTCGCTGAAGATGTCGCGGAAATCCAGGGTGATGCGCCGCGGCAGCGACTGCAGGCTGAGTATGCCGAGCAGGCGTCCCACGCCCGGCTCCAGCTTGTTGAACTGGCCGCGCGTCGCCTCCGCCGTCAGCGTGCCGTCGAGCGTGGCATGGTCGATCTGCGTCGGCGTGCCCGCCCAGGACACCTTGCCTTCCAGTTTTGCCGTGCCGCGCCGCACGGCGTCGGCATAGCCCAGGCGCTCCAGCATTTTGCCGATATCGGAGACGTCGAGCTTGAAGTTGAGCTGCGTGCCGTTGCCGCGCCAGACGCCGTCGGATACCAGCGCGCCGTCCGGATTGGTGAGGGCGAGCTTTTCCATTTTCCAGGCGTTGCCCTCGTTGCTGGCCGCCAGCTCCAGCTTGCCCAGCTTCTTGCCGCGCAGGACAAAGTTGTCGGCGGCGACATCGAGGCCGGGCAGTTCGCGCAGCGGCTCCTCGGCCACCAGGGCACGGCCCGGGCGGGTGTCGTTCAGCGTCAACTGCTTCAGGCGCGCGCGCAGCCGTCCGCGCCCGTCGGCCTTCCAGGAGAACTCCCCGGTGACATCGCGGCTCGCCACCTGGCCCTGCCAGGCTTCGTCCTGCAGCGAAGCTTTCAGGTTCACTTCGTGAAACGGGCGATCGAGGGCGATCAGCTCGCCGACGCGCAGATTGAGCGCGGTGACCGGATGGCCGCCACCGCCCTTGCCACCTTCGCCGGCAAACAGGCCGCGCCAGAAATCCACGTTGAAGGCCGGAACGTTGGCCGCCAGCAGGACGCCCTTCTCGGGCAGGGCCGGCGTCTCGCCGATGCCGATGACGCCGCGTTCGACGACTGTCCGCTCCTTGTCGTGCCGGCGCAGCAAGTGGGCGGCCAGTTCGTTGCCCAGAGCGATGCGCACTTGGTCGCGCGTCCCGCCCGACGAGGCGGCCGCGCTGCGCTCGAATTTGAGGGGCAGCGTTTCAGTCGACGTCTTGTTGAACGGCTCGGGCAGGCTGGAGGCGATGCCCTGCAGGCTCGACTCCAGCCTGACGTCGGCATTGCGGTTCTTCACCAGCACGGTGCCGTTCCAGGCAGCGCTGCCCGACAGGTGCTCGAACAGGCGATGGTCCGTCTCCTTGCGCAGGTTGGCGATGCTGAGGCTGCCCTGGGCATTGATGGCAACCGCGCCGTCGCCGCGCGTGACGGCATTGATGACGAGCGGGGACCCGAGCAACTGGGCGCGCGCGTCCTTCATGCTGACGCTGCCGCCGGTGAACTGCAGGCGGCCGTTCACCTCGCTGAGGGGCGGCAGATCCGGATCGACCGTCAGCCCGTTGCGCAGTAACTGGTAGTCGCCCTCGATCAGGGTGTTGGCGACCTGGCGCAGGGGCATGGTGAGCTTCAGCGCCAGCGTACCGCTGCCCGTGGCGCGCATGCCCTCGGTGAAGCGGTCGATCTGCTCCGAGACCGGACTGGTCTCGATGAAGCGCAGGAAATCGGCCGTCGGCCCCGCCGCACGGCCGGCGATGGTGATGATTTCCTCCGGCGCTTCCAGGTCGGCGATCTCGGCACTCACGCCCGATACCGTGACGCCGTAGATGCTGCCGCGCTCGGCACGGATCAGCATGCGCCGGCCCTCGAAGAGCAGATCGCCGGCGATGTTGTCGATGCCGGGCCAGCCCGGCGCATAGCGCAAATCCGCCCCGGCGAATTTCGCCGAGACCTGGAAGATGCCCTGCTTGCCATCGGCGAAGGGAAAGTCCTTGAGGTCGCCCTTCAGGCGCAGGCGGGCATCGTCGGCCCGCCCGCCGGTGATGGAGGCACGCAGCCAGTCGCGCACATCGCGGTTGACCACCAGCGGCATGTAGCGCCACACTGCCGCGCCGTCGGCGCGGCCCAGGCGCGCCGCGATATCGATCTCGCCGGGGCCGTCGAGGCTGCTGCGGTAGCGGCCGGAGGCAGTGCCGGCGGCATCCTTGTTGTCGAAGGCGAGGTTCTGCAACTGCACGTCGATGCGGCCTTCGGCCAGCGTCCAGTTGAGCTTGGCGCTCAGCTGCTCGAAGTCGAGGCGGGGGTCGGCAAACACCGTCGGCAATTCGAGCGCGGCGGCGCGGCTGTCCAGGCTGGCGTGACCATTTTTCTCGTTGCCCTCGATGCTGCCGGTCAGGCCGACGAAGCCCGGGAAATAGCCCTGCGCGCGCAGGCCGAGTCGCTCGAAGCGGGCGCGTACGTCGAAGGTGGAGAGCGCGCCGGCCTCGCCTTGCCAGCCCAGCTTGAGGTCGAAGATGCGGCCGTGCGGCGCATAGTCGGCCAGCGTCTTGCGCGTACCGCCATCCAGCGGCAGGAAGCCGGCCAGGCGCGTCAGCACGTCGAGGTCGAGTCCGTTGGCGGCGACTTCGCCGTGGGCCGCCTGCTTGCCGACGGCCGGCGTCCAGCGCAGGGTGAAGTCGGTCGGCGCGAGTGTGATGCCCTCGCGCGTGGCCAGGGCGAGTTTCCGCGACGACACCTCGAAGCCGTTCTCGGGCAGGCGCCCGGAGAGGCGGCCGTTGAGATGGGCGAGGTCGAGCATGGGCAGCTCGCGCGCCAGGCGAAGCTTGACGTCGCGCAGGGCGATGTCGGCCGTCAGGGCGTTCAGTTTCTTGCCGGCGAAGCCCAGCCACAGGCGCATGCCGCCCGCGCCCTGCGGCAGATCGAGGGGATAGTCTACCCAGGCGCGCCAGCCGGCCAAGTCGGCGTAGTCCAGCTCTGCATACGCCTCGCCCTTCCACATCTCCACTCGGTCGAGGTCCTCACCGCGGAAATCGCCGCGCACGTCGAGCCGCGCCGCCAGCTCGCGCGGCGGCTCGGCCGTCAGGCCGAAACGGTGGCGATCACCGTTGTTCTGCAGGACGAAGTTGAGCTGCTTCAACTCCAGCGGCGGCGCGCCGCGCAGCGCGTCCTCCCAGCGGATGGAAGCATTGCGGATGACGATGCGCTCCTGCGCCAGCAGCCAGTCGGAAAAATCGCTGCCGCTCGCCTCGGTGTTGAGCTGGATGCCGGCGATGAAGATGCGGCCGTTCTTCTCGCGGCGGATGTGCAGCGTCGGCGCGTCGACCTCGAGCCGGTGCAGGCGCAACTGCCGGTGCCACAGCGAGGCCCAGGACAGTTCGGTCTCGACGGTGTCGAAAGTCAGTCCCGGACGACCGGCGGCGTCGTGGATGCTGAAGCCACGCAGGGAAAGATGCGGCCGCAGCCGCTGCCAGTGCGTGTCGATGCGGGCGATGGTCACCGGCAGACCGGCCGTCTGCGAGATGCCGCGCTCGATGTCGGCGCGGTAGTTCTCGATGTTCGGCAGCACCGAGTAGCGCAGCGCCAGGATAATCAGAGCGAAGCCGAAATAGCCGATCCAGAACAGCCAGGCCAGGGTGCGGCGCAACCAGGCGGGCAGCCATGCAAGACGCGCCAGGCGGAAAAGCCGTCTGACGAGGCCCGGACGGGCCGGTGCGGTGAGGAGAGGCGTGTTTTCTTGCATCGATGGTCGGAGCGCTTCTCCGGCAGTACAAGACAGTACAATCCCGGTTGAAGCCTCTCGGCGATAGCGAATTTTACCTGTAAACGCCCCAATGCCCGCCCCGACAGACAACACTGCCCAGCTCGACCGCGTCCTGCCACTCAGCCGCTTCCTTTCTCGCCTGATCGAAAGCCGCCCGGAGATCGGCGAAGAACTGCGCGCCGGCCTGCAAACCCCGTGGACCGCCCAGGCCATGCGCGACGTCCTTGCCGCCGAGGCGGCGGACGAAGCGGCACTGCGCCCCGGCCTGCGCCGCCTGCGCGCCCGGGTGATGGCCCGCATCGTCGCGCGCGACCTGGCCGGCCTGGGGGACCTGGCCGAAGTGACCGAGACCATGACCACCCTGGCCGAGGTGACCGTCGGCCATGCCGCCGCCCTGCTCTCCGCCGTCCTCGTCGCCCGCCATGGCACGCCGCGCTCGGCGGCGGGCGAGGCGCAGGAGCTGGCCGTCATCGGCATGGGCAAGCTGGGCGGGCGGGAACTGAACGTCTCCTCCGACATCGACCTGATCTTCGCCTATCCCGAGGACGGCGAGACCGACGGCGAGGGCGCGTGCCTGTCCAACTTCGAGTTCTTCACCCGCCTCGGCCGCCAGCTGATCGGCGCGCTGGCCGAGATCACCGGCGACGGCCAGGTCTTCCGCGTCGACATGCGCCTGCGGCCGAACGGCGACTCCGGCCCGCTGGTGGCGAGCTTCGACATGCTGGAGAACTACTTCATCACCCAGGGCCGCGAATGGGAGCGCTACGCCTGGATCAAGGCGCGGCCGCTGTGCGGGGCGCGCGGGGCTGACCTGGCCGCCCTGGCGCGCCCCTTCGTCTTCCGCAAGTACCTCGACTACGGCGCCATCAACGCCATGCGCGAACTGCACGCGCAGATCCGCCGCGAGGTGGCACGGCGCGACATGGCCAACAACATCAAGCTCGGCCCGGGCGGCATCCGCGAGATCGAGTTCATCGCCCAGGTGTTCCAATTGATCCGCGGCGGCCGCGACAAGGCCCTGCAGATCCGGCCGACGCTGCTGGTGCTCGCCCTGCTCGCCGAGCGCGGCATCCTCACCGAGCCGGCGGTGCGCGAACTCGCCGTCGCCTACCGTTTCCTGCGCAACCTCGAGCACCGCCTGCAGTACCTTGACGATGCGCAGACCCACACCCTGCCCGAAAAACCGGAAGACCAGGCGCTGATCGCGCGCGGCATGGGCTTCGCCGACTACGCCGCGCTGCTGGAGGAACTCGACGACCACCGCGCCAACGTCAGCCGCCATTTCGAGGCCGTCTTCGCCGACCCGAACCGCAAGGGCCACGAGCTGTCCGCCGTCTGGCAGGGCTGCGACGACGGCGAAAACGCGCAGGGGCCCGCGCAGGAACTCGCACGGCTCGGCTACGGCGATGCCGCCGGCGGCGCGCAGCGCCTGGCCGGCATCCGCAGCGGCAGCCGCTACCAGCAGATGCCGCCGGGCATCCGCGAGCGCTTCGACGCCCTGGTGCCGCGCCTGATCGAGACGGCGGCGGAAACGCCCAATCCCGACGCGACGCTGACGCGCGGCCTCGACCTGCTGGAAGCGATCAGCCGGCGCGCCGCCTATCTCGCGCTGCTGCAGCAGTATCCCCAGGCACTGCAGAAGGTGGCGCAGCTGGTGAGCGCCTCGAGCTGGGCGGCAACCTATCTCACCCGCCACCCGGTGCTGCTCGACGAACTGCTCGACGCGCGCCTGCTCGAAGCCGCCCCCGACTGGGCCGCCTTCCGCGCGCAACTGGCGCAGGATCTCAACGAGCACGAGCCGGACACCGAGCGGCAGATGGACATGATGCGCGAGGCCCACCACGCCCAGGTGTTCCGCCTGCTGCTGCAGGACCTGGGCGGCCTGCTGCCGCTGGAAAGGCTCTCCGACCACCTCTCCGAGCTGGCCGACATCATGCTCGACTCCGCCTGCCGCCTGGCCTGGCGCAAGCTGGCGAAGCGCCACCGCGACGTGCCGGCCTTCGCCGTCATCGCCTACGGCAAGCTGGGCGGCAAGGAACTCGGCTACGCCTCCGACCTCGACATCATCTTCCTCTTCGAGGACGAGGCGTCGGATGCGCCGGAGATCTACGCACGGCTGGCGCAGCGCATCAACACCTGGATTTCCAGCACGACGCCGGCGGGCATCCTCTTCCAGACCGACCTGCGCCTGCGCCCGAACGGCGAATCGGGCCTGCTCGTCAGCTCGGTCGAGGCCTTCCGCCAGTACCAGATGGAATCGGCCTGGGTGTGGGAGCACCAGGCCCTCACCCGCGCCCGTTTCTCGGCGGGGGACGCTGGCATCGGGCGCAAGTTCGAGGCGATCCGCATCGAGGTCCTGCGCAAGCCGCGCGACCTGGCGGAACTCAAGCGCGAAGTGAGCGCCATGCGCGAGAAGATGGCCGCCGCCCACGCCAACAAGAGCGCGCTGTTCGACATCAAGCACGACCGCGGCGGCCTCATCGACGTCGAATTCATCGTGCAGGCCCTGGTGCTGGGCCATGCGCACGAACACGCCGGACTCACCGGCAACCTCGGCAACCTGGCGCTGCTGAAAATCGCCGCCGGCCTCGGCCTCATCCCGGAGGACCTCGCCGAGCGGGTGCGCGACGCCTACCGCAAGTACCGCACGCTGCAGCACAGCCTGCGCCTGAACGACGCCCAGTACGCCCGCGTCGAACGCGGCACCCTGGCGCAGGAAATTGCAGACGTGCGTGAATTGTGGCGGAAAGTTTTCGGGCAGGACTGAATCCTGCGCCGCTCAGTCCAGTGACCAGAGCAGGTGCGCGTCGAGCATCAGGCGGTAGCGCGCCTCGGCGGCGTCCAGCTGCGCGGTTACCGCCGCCAGCCTGCCCTCGACGGCGAGGCGGCGCGCGTTCAGCGTGTCGTTGAGGCCGGCCTCGCCGAGCGCGTAGGCGCGCGCGATCAGCTCGGCATTGCGCTCCATGGCCTGCGCCGCGAACTGCGCCTTGCGCCAGCCCTCGTAGGCGGCCGTGGCGCCGGCATGGGCGGCGGCCACTTCGGCATTCAGCTTGCGCAGCAGCGCCGCCTCCTTCTGCACCGCCATGTCCATCTGCGCGCGGGCGCCCTCGGTCATGGCGGCGCGCGCCCGTCCCGGCAGAGGGATGCTCAGGTACACCCCCGTCACGCGCTCGTTGCCGCCGGCCTCGGATGCATGGCGCACGCCGACGGTCGGATCGGGCATCTCGTCGGCCTGGCTGCGCGCGATGAGGGTCTGCCGCCGCTTCACCTCGGCGCGCACGGCAGCCAGTTCGTGGTTGTGCTGGAGGATGCGTTCATGCCAGTACGCGTGCGGCTGGTCGACCGGCGTCGGCGTCGCCAGGACCGGTCTTTCCGGCAGGGAAATGCCGGGATAGTGCTGCGTCAGTTCGGCGGCGGCGACAGACGCCCGCAGCTCCGCCTGTACCGCCGCCGCCTCGGCCTGGGCGGCCGAGGCCTCGGCCAGCGTCTGCTCGAGCCGCGGGGCATCGCCGGCGCGCACGCGCCGCGCGGCAACCTCGCCCTGCCGCCGCAGCAAGCTTGCCTGGCTGTTCCATTCGTCGGACTGCGCGCGCGCCTTCAGCCAGCCGAACCAGGCGCGCAGCAGGCCGCGCGCCGTCTCGTGCATGGCGTCGCCCAGCGAGGACTGCGCCTGCGCGACGCCCAGGCTGCCGAGTTCCCCGTCGAGGCGCGCCTTGCCCGGCAGGCGGATCGGCCGCTCGACGGCGACATCCCATTCGTTGAGGTTGCGCGACGCCTCGGTGCGGCGCCGCGCCGAGCCCACGCTCACGCTGAACTCGTGCTCGCCCGCCTCGAGGCGGTCGCGGTTGGACTCCTCGTAGCGCACGCCCGACTTCGCCGCCAGCACGTCCGGATGGCCGGCGAGGACGCTCGCCACGACTGCGCGCGGCGGCAGGTCGGGTGTGTCGCCGGGCGGCGCGGCAACGGCAAGCGCCGGCAGCAGCAGGATGACGTAGGGCAGGGCTTTCATGCGAACCTCCCAAACTCGATCAGGGGCACCATCCAGTAGGCGATTTCCGGATTCGGCAGGATTTCCTTCAGATGGGCGCCCAGCGCCTGCGCATCCTCGCGGTTCATGACGATCTGCACCTGCACCCGGCGCGAGCGCCCGCGCACCTGCTCGGCCGAGCCGTGCAGGCGCACCGCCTGTCCCTGCCCCTCGACCCGCGTGTTGGTGAAGCCGGTCACCCATTCCGGATGCTCGAGCAGGTGGTCGACGATCTCTTCTTCAAGCGAAACCGGGAACACCAGGGTGAGGACGCAATCCCGTGGTTTCATTTCACGCTCTCCTGCGGCGCAATGCCGAAGCGCCGGTAAAGGATCGGCAGGATGACCAGGGTCAGCAGCGTGGCACTGACCAGGCCGCCGATGACGACGATGGCCAGCGGCTTCTGGATCTCCGAGCCGGGCCCGCTGGCGAAGAGCAGCGGCACCAGGCCGAAGGCGGCGATGCTTGCCGTCATCAGCACCGGGCGCAGCCGCCGCTTCGCGCCCTCGACGACGATCTCCTCAACCGCCATGCCCTGCGCGTGCAGCTGGTTGAAATAGGTGACCATGACGACGCCGTTGAGCACCGCGATGCCGAGCAGGGCGATGAAGCCGACCGAGGCCGGCACCGACAGGTATTCGCCGGTCAGCC
>JADFDL010000050.1 GCA_018262875.1 Rhodocyclaceae bacterium
ATTGTCGGCGACGGCGCCTTCATGATGACCTGCATGGAAATCCTCACGGCGTCGAAGGAAGGCCTCGGCATCGTCTACTTCGTCTTCCACGACGGCGAGCTGTCGCAGATCGCCCAGGCGCAGGAGATCCCCTACAACCGCAAGCCCTGCGCCGTGCTCGGCTCGGTGAACCTGGAAGGTGTGGCACTGGCGACCGGCGCCGCCTACGTCCGCATAGAGAACGACGACGCCATCGCCGGCTGCGTCGCCGAGGCGCGCCGCATCGCCGCGACGGGGCGGCCGGTGGTGGTGGACGTGAACATCGACTACTCGAAGCGCACCGCCTTCACCAAGGGCGCGGTGAAAACCAACTTCAAGCGCTTCCCGCTCAAGCAGCGCCTGCGCATGGTCAGCCGGGCACTGCTGCGCAAGGTGACCGGCTAGGGTGTTTTTACTCAAGAAAATCCTCACCGCGCTGGTGCTGCCGCCGGCCGGGCCGCTGCTGCTCGCCGCCCTCGGCCTGCTGCTGATCCGTCGCCGGCCGCGCCTCGGCAGGACCCTGGCCTGGAGCGGGCTCGTCCTGCTCTGGCTGCTCGCCACGCCTGCGGTGACAAAACCGATGCTCGCCGCAATCGAAGACATTCCGCCGCTCGATCCCGCGCGGGCAAAGAGCGCGCAGGCCATCGTCGTGCTCGGCGGCGGCAGCTATTTTGCCGCGCCGGAATACGGCGGCGACACCGTCAGCCGCTGGTCGCTCGAACGCATCCGCTACGCCGCGCGCCTGCAGCGCGAGACTGGCCTGCCCCTGCTGGTGACTGGCGGCGCGCCGCTGGGCGGCGTGGCGGAGGGCCGCAGCATGCAGGCGGCGCTGGAAAAGGATTTCGGCGTGAAGGTGCGCTGGGTCGAAGAGGCCTCCGCCGACACGCGGGAGAACGCGCGACTGAGCGCGCCCCTGCTGCGCGAAGCCGGCATCAGGCGCGTGCTGCTGGTCACGCACGCATGGCACATGCAACGCGCGCTGGGGGAATTTTCCGCAGCGGGGTTGGAAGCCGTCGCCGCGCCGACCGGCTACGAGACGACCGGCCCGCTCACGGCATTGGACATTCTGCCCGGCCCGGGCGGCCTGTGGGCCGGGCGCATCGCCCTGAACGAGTGGCTCGGCCGACTCGTGCAGCGGGTCACTTCCCCTTGAACGCCGGCTTGCGCTTCTCGACGAAGGCGGTGACGCCCTCGGCGAAATCGGCCGTGGCGCTGCAGCGACCGAACGATGCGGCTTCCGCCGTCAACTGGTCGGCCAGCGAGGCCGTCAGCGAGCGGTTGAGCAGGCGCTTGGCGTTGGCGAAGGCGAAGGCCGGCCCCGCGGCAAGGCGGATCGCCAGCGCCTCGCAGGCGGCGTCGAGTTCGGCGGCCGGCACGACGCGGTTCACCAGGCCCAGCGCCAGCGCCTGCTGCGCGTCGAGCCGCTCGGCCAGCAGGGTCAGCTCGGCGGCCTTCTTGGCGCCGACCAGGCGCGGCAGGAAATACGTGCCGCCGCCGTCGGCCGTGGTGCCGAGCAGCGAATAGCCGGTGGTGAAATAGGCGTTGTCGGCCGCCAGCGCCAGATCGCAACCGGCCATCAGCGAGAAGCCGAAGCCGGCGCAGGCGCCGCGGATCCTGCCGACGATCGGCTGCGGCAGGCCGCGCAGGATCTCGACGGCCGGGTTGATCAGTTCGCCGATCAGCTTGCCGAAGGCGCGCTCGCGCTCGGCCGGCGCCTCGGCCACCATGGCATGGAATTCCTTGATGTCGCCGCCGGCCATGAAGTGATCGCCGGCGCCGGTGACGACGACCACCCTGACGCCCGTCGCCTTTTGCAGCTCCTCGACGCGGGCGAGGAAGGCCCGGCCCATTTCCAGCCCGAGCGAGTTCATCGCCTGCGGGCGGTTCAGGGTCAGCGTGGCGATGACGCCGCGGATGTCCAGCAGGACCTGTTCGTTCATTTCTTTTCCTCTGGCGTGCCGGCCGCGTTGAGCAGCAGGCGATGGTAGAAGCGGATCAGTTCGGCGTGGTTGGCGACGGAGATGCGTTCGTTGGTGCCGTGGAAGCGCGGCAGGTCCTCGCTCTTCGCGCGCACCGGCGAGAAACGGTAGATGGCGTCGGCGATCGACGCCATGTGGCGCGAGTCGGTCGCGGCGATCATCAGGCTGGGCGCGACGACCGTGCCGGAAAACAGCTCGCGGATCGTGCGGTTGATCAGCCGATAGGACGGCGCGGCCGAGGGCGAGATCGGCGTCGGCTCGTTGGCATGCCCGCTGCGCGCGACCGAGATCGCCTCGTTGGCGACCGTCGCCTTGACGTGCGCGGACACGCCGTTGCCGGTGTCGCCCGGCAGGATGCGGAAATTGACCAGCGCTTCGGCGCGGCCGGGCAGCACATTCTCCTTGTTGCCACCCTGCACGACGGTCAGCGCCGTGGTGGTGCGCAGCATGGCGTTGGTGCTGGCGCCCTTCTCCAACTGGCTTTTGACGACGGGACCGAACAGCCAGAGGTTGGAGAGCAGCACGCGGTTCACTCCGCCCATCTCCGGCGCGAGGGTGTCGAACATTTCCGCGGCGACGCCGCGAATGGCGGCGGGCATCTGCCTGTCTTCCAGCCGCGCCAGCGCAGCGCTGAGCATGCCGATGGCGGTTTCGGGGGGCGGCATGGAGGAATGGCCGGGGCGGGCTTTCGCCGCCAGCGCCAGCGTGAGATAGCCCTTCTCGGCGATGCCGATCAGGGCTGCCGGCCGGTCGAGGCCCTTGAGGATGCCTTCGGTGATCAGCAGGCCCTCGTCGACGACAAAATCGAGCCTGACGCCGCGCGATTGCAGCAGGGCGGCGATGGCCATGGCGCCCTGCTCGCCGCCGATTTCCTCGTCGTGGCCGGCGACGATGTAGAGGGTCTGGCGCGGCTTGAAGCCGGACGCGGCGAGCGTCTCGATCGCCTCGAAGATGGCGAACAGGTTGGCCTTGTTGTCCCAGGCGCCGCGGCCCCAGACGAAGCCATCGCGGATTTCGCCGGCGAAGGGATCGGCCTGCCAGTCTCGCTCGGTGCCGGACGCGATGGGCACGACGTCCTGGTGCGCCATCAGCATGACCGGCTTCGCCGCCGGATCGCTGCCCGGCCAGGCGTACAGCAGGCTCAGTTCGTTGACGGTTTCGCGCTTGAGCGCGGCGTGCGCGCGCGGAAAGAATTTCTTCAGCAGGGCGTGCAGCTTGCGGAATTCCGCTGCGCTGGCGGCCGACTGGCCGTCGAAGGAAATCGTGCGCAGACGCACGGCAGCGGCCAGGCGCTGCGCCGCGGCGTTTTCATCGAATGCCAGCGGCTGAACCGGCGGCACGTCGATCTGGCGCGAGCCCTGGCGCAGGGTGTTGATGGCAACCGCGAGCAGCAGGGCGGCGAGTATCGCCGCCAGCCCCGGCAGGATTTTTTTCAGCATTGCCGTTCTCCCGTATCCACACTACCGCCACGCGCAGCCGAAATGAATTACTCGGACGGGACCTCGCGCTTGCCGCCCTCGGCATCGACGGCGACATAGGTCAATTGCGCCTCCGTTACCTTGACCACCACCGGATCGGTGGGATGGCGTTCGGCGTAGACCTCGACAGTGATGGTCATCGAGGTGCGGCCGACCTCGATCACCTCGGCGTAGAAGGACAGCACGTCGCCCACCGACACCGGCTGTTTGAAGAGGAATTGGTTGACGGCAATGGTGGCGACGCGACCGCGCGCGCGGCGGATGGCGACGATGCCGCCAGCCAGGTCGACGTTGGCCATGATGTAGCCGCCGAAGATGTCGCCGGCGTGGTTCGCGTCGGCCGGCATCGGCATCACGCGCAGGGTGGGCTGCTTGTCGGGCAGACGGGTTGCCTGTTCGCTCATAAAAGCCAATTCCCTGGCCGCGGCTTATGGTTGTTCATTCCGCTCTTTCAGATAATTCATCGGCCCGCCGCGGAAGGGCGCGAAGCCGGTGCCGAAGATCACGCCGGCGTCGGCCAGTTCGGCGTCGGCGACGACGCCCTGTTCGACGCAGCGCTGCGCCGCCGCCAGAAAGGGTTTTATGAGCCTTTCAGCCAGTCCCGCCGGCACCTGCCCGACCGCGGCCTTCTGCGGCTTGCCCTGATTGTAGGTGTAAAAGCCGCGGCCTGTCTTGCGGCCGAGGTGGCCGGCATTCACCAGTTCGAGCAGCTTCTTCGGCGGTTCCGCGCCGGCATCGGCCAGCTGCTTGCCGGCGGCGACGGCGATGTCGAGGCCGACGGTGTCGGCCAGTTCGATGGGGCCGAGCGGCATGCCGAAGGCCAGTGCGGCCTCATCCACCGCTTCCGGCGCGATGCCCTCGTCAACGCAGCGCATGGCCTCCTGCATGTAGGGCGCCAGCACGGCGTTCACCAGGAAGCCGGGCGCGCTCTTCACCGGCAGCGCCAGCTTGTCGATCTTGCGCACGAAGGCCATGCCCCGCTTCAGCGCCTGCGGATCGGAATCCCTGCCCTCGACCACTTCCACCAGCGGCATCTTCGCCACCGGGTTGAAGAAGTGGATGCCGATCAGGCGTGACGGGTTCTTCAGGCCGGCGGCGATGTCCTCCAGCTTCAGGCTCGATGTGTTGCTGGCGAGCACCGCATCCGGCTTGACGATGGCTTCGATGTCGGCGAAGAGTTTCTGCTTCGCCTCCAGGTTCTCGAAGATCGCCTCGATCACCACGTCGGCCTGGCGCGCGCCCTGGCCGGAGGGGTCGGGAATCAGGCGGTCGAGCGCGAAGCGCACCTGCGTGTCGTCGCGCAGCTTCTTCTTGAAGGCTGATGCGGCGCGCTGGATGGCCGGGGCGATGCGCTCGATACTCTGATCCTGCAAGGTGACGGTCAATCCGCGCAGCGCGGCCCAGGCGGCAATGTCGCCGCCCATGACGCCGGCGCCGATGACGTGCAAGTGCTTCGGCGCGAAATCACTGTCTTTGCCGAAGCCCTTCAACCGCTCCTGCAGGTAATAGACGCGAACGAGGTTCTTTGTCGTCGGCGAACGGGAGATGGCGTCCATCGAGGTCGGCTTGTCGGTCGGCACGGCGAGCGCGTTGCCGCCATAGCGGGCCCACATGTCGAGAATGGCGTAGGGCGCCGGGTAGTGCTCGGGCCGCGCGCGCGTGGCGACCTGCTTCTTCGCCTGCGCGGCAACGAAGCCCTTCAACGGGCCGTTCATCAGCCTTTGCAGGAAGGGCAGCGCGCGCGGCGCCTGGCCGGAGAGCGCCAGCATGCGCGCGGCGTTCATCATGACGCGCGGCGGCACGCACTCGTCGGCGAAGCCGAGGCGCTTCGCCCGCTTCGCGTCGATGGCGCGGCCGGTGAGCATCATGTCGAGCGCGGCGGCCGGGCCGATGACTTGCGGCAGGCGCAGCATGCCGCCCCAGCCCGGCACGATGCCGAGCATGACTTCCGGCAGGGCGATGCGCGTGCCCGGCTCGTCCACCGCGACGCGGTAGCGGCAGGCCAGCGCCAGCTCGGTGCCGCCGCCCATGCAATGGCCGCGGATCAGCGCCAGCGTCGGGTACGTCACGGCGGCGAGGCGGTTGTAGAGGTCCCAGCCGCGCTGCACGAGCGCGCGCGCGCCCTCGGCCGATTCGATTTTCGTGAATTCCTCGATGTCGGCGCCGGCGATGAAGCCGGCGCTCTTGGCGGAAAGAATCACCAGCCCCTTGGGCGGCTCGCGCTCGAATTCGTCGAGTGCCTGCGACAGTTCGAGCATGGCCTGGGCGGAAAGGGTATTGGTGGACTCCCCCGCCTTGTCGAAATGCAGCCAGGCGAGGCCGCCGGGTTCGCGCTCGATGCGCCAGTGTTTGAGTTCCTGCATCTGTTTTCCCTCTTCAGTGATTCGGTTTCTCAGCGGACGCGCCATACAAGCGCCCGACGATTGCCGGCCTGCGATCTTCATTCACGTGCAGCGCAAAGGCGGTCCCGCCGGGCACCGCCTCCCTGTGCATCGATACCGGTTCCCCGTAGAAAACCGGCCCTTTCAGCCACGCATCCAGCCTCAACGGCAGCGCCGATGCCGGCCGCGGCAACTTCGCCAGGCATTGGCCGAGCACCCGTTGCGGATGGAAGAAGGCGCGTGCGAAGCCGTGCTTCCTGGCGTACCCGCTCCACAGGTGCAACGGGTTGTAGTCGCCCGACAGGCCGCCGTAATGCCAGCCGCCGCCGGCCGGCATGTGCCAGCTCGCCGTATCGCCGGGACTGACTTTTGGCGCCCCGAGTAACTCGGCACCCGTCGTCGGCGCGCCGAAGCGACCGCGCGCATAGAAGGTGTTCAGGCTTTCCCAGGCTAGGGCTTCGCCGACCCGCACGGTGGCGTGCATGTCGAACTCGGCGCCCTTCTCGACGATGCGGTGGCCGGCGATCTTCACGGCGATGTCCAGCGCCGCATCGCGCGGCAGCGGCGCATGCTGCACGATGCGGTTGCGGATCTGCAGCATGCGCCAGATCGGCAGCGGAAAGGCCGGCTGCGTGAGGATGGCCATGTGCAGGGGAAAGCCGATGGTGTGCGGGTAGAGCAGCGGCAGCGTCTCGCCTTCCGGCAAGCCGCTCAAGGCATGGAAGCGCGCCAGCTCCGCCGCATCCGGCCGGTGGCGCCAGCGCGCCGAAATCGCCGGCACGCCACGCTTCAGCCCGGGCGAGGGCCGCACGGCGCGGGCCATGAAGGCCAGCGCCGAGGGGCGCGCGCGGTAGTCGAGGCGGATGTCCTGGTGCATGGCCTGCCTGGTTGAATCAGACCGTCTCCACCAGCATGGCGCCGCCCTGGCCGCCGCCGATGCAGATCGTCGCGATGCCGCGCTTGCCGCCCGTGCGCCGCAGCACCTGCAGCAGGTGCAGCACGATGCGCGCACCGGAGGCGCCGACCGGGTGGCCGAGCGCGACGGCGCCGCCGTCGACATTGAGCTTCTCCTCGTCGAGCGCGCCGAGCGGGGCGTCGAGGCCGAGCTGCTCCTTGCAGTAGACGGCGTCCTTCCAGGCCTCGATGCAGCCGATCACCTGGGCGGCGAAAGCCTCGTTGATTTCCCAGGCGTCGAGGTCGTTGAGGCCGAGGCCGTGGCGCTGCAGGATCGGCGTCGCGGCGTGCACCGGGCCGAGGCCCATCTGCGCAGGATCGAGACCGGCCCATTGCGAATCGACAATGCGGCCGATCGGCTGCAGCTTGTGGCGCTGCACGGCCTCCTCGGAGGCAAGCACCAGCCAGACGCCGCCGTCGGTGATCTGCGAACTGTTGCCGGGCGTCACCTTGCCGTACTTGCGGTCGAAGAAAGGCTTCAGCTTGGCGAGGCCCGCCATCGAGGAGTCGCGCCGCACGCCGTCGTCGTCGGCGTAGACCTTGCCGTCGCGGCCGACCAGCGGCACCACTTCGCCGTAGTGGCCGGCATCCTGGCCGGCGGCGACGCGCTGGTGGCTGCGCACCGAGAAGGCATCCATTTGTTCGCGCGTGATGCCGAAGCGAAAGGCGAGGTTCTCCGCCGTCTGCCCCATCAGCAGATTCACCACCGGATCGGTGAGGCCCTTCATGATGCCGATCACCGGCGAGAGCAGTGCGCCGGGCTTCAATTTGGCGAACATCGCCGCCTTCTGGCCCGCCGTCTTCGCCTGCGCCATCCCGGCAAACCACAGCACCATGGTCTTTGAGTAGAGCAGCGGCGCATGCGACAGCGCGTCCACGCCGCCGGCCAGCACGAGTTGCGAGCGGCCGGAGTGGATGTTGGCGATGGCCGAGTCGAGCGCCTGCATGCCGGAGGCACAGTTGCGCATGACCGTCCAGCCCGGCACCTTGAGGCCGCAGCCCATGCGCAGTGCGGCGACGCGGCCGATGTTTACCTCGTCCGGCGAAGGCGAGGCGCAGCCGAGGATGACCTCGTCGAGTTCCTCGGCGGCGAAGGGCTGGCGCACCAGCAGGGCGCGGCCCGCCGCGGTGGCGAGGTCACCCGCCGAGAAGGGCCCGGGGGCGTTGCGCGCTTTCAGAAACGGCGTGCGGGCGCCGTCGATGATGTAAACCGGTTTGGCGTTCATTTCTGGCTCCTCTTTGTGGGAGCGGCCTACCGGCCGCGATACTGCTGCTTCGCGGCCGGTAGACCGCTCCCACGGATGATTATTAAGCTGCCGCGCGCTGCGCGACAGGCTTCGGCTCGCTGCGCCGCAGTCCGAGATCGAAGGGGAAGTCGTCTACCTTGATGACTTCGCCAGTCAGTTCGCGGGCGCGCAGCAGCAGCGCATGCTCGGCGCTGGTGATGACGCCGTGCGCCAGCGACTGACTTTCGAGTTCCTGCGCGCTGCGGCCTTCAACCTTGCCGGCCTTCTGGGCAGTACGTATCTTGTGATGGACCGGCTCGGCGGCGATGACCGCCTCCAGCGCCAGTTCGATCACGCCGACTGCATCGTTCTCGTCGCGCGGCAGGTACATGCCGGCGGTGAGGCGGTCGCGCGTCGCCGACGGGGCGATGAGCAGGTCCGCCACGCAGCCGCCGAGGCGGTCGGACGGCACGACATAGGGCCGACCGAGCGGAAAAATGGTCCGCCGCAGCAGGGTCGACACGAAGCGGCTGGGGAAGTTGGAAACGACGCCCTCGAAGGCATTCTGCGCCTTGAACATCGAATCCCAGATCGCCCAGTGCATCAGCGGCGCGTCGGCCTGCTGGCGGCCCTCGCTCTCGTAGCGCTTGAGCACCGCCGAGGCGAGATACATCAGCGAAAGGATGTCGGCCATGCGCGCCGAGAGCTTTTCCTTGCGCTTGAGATCGCCGCCCATCACCAGCATCGAGACGTCGGCGAGGAAGGCGAAGGCGGAGGAGAAGCGCGTCAGCTGCTGGTAGTAGCGGCGCGTCTCCGGCGCGACGTTCGCCGGCACGCCGACGAAATTCGAGCCGGTGAGGCCGGTGAAGAAGGCGCGCAGGCCGTTGCCGGCGGTGTGGCCGAGGTGGGCGAAGAGCGCCTTGTCGAAGGCGACGAGGTCGTTCTTCCGGGCGGCCTGCATCTCGGCCATCACATAGGGATGGCAGCGGATGGCGCCCTGGCCGAAGATGATCAGGCTGCGCGTCAGTATGTTGGCGCCTTC
>JADFDL010000051.1 GCA_018262875.1 Rhodocyclaceae bacterium
ACCCTGCCCGGCTTCGTGCACCCGACGCCGTTGGCGCTGCTTGCGGAAAACCTCGAAGGCAAGACGCTGATTTACTCCACCACCAACGGCACGGTGGCGGTCGCCAAGTCGCGCAAGGCCGACCACGTCTACGCGGCGGCACTCCTCAACGGCGAGGCGGTGGTGAAGCACATCGCCGAGCACCACGGCGACGAGACGGTGCTGATCGTCTGCTCCGGCTCGGCCGACAACTTCAACCTGGAAGACTTCTACGGCGCCGGCTACCTCGTCTCGCTCTTCGCGAAGCAAGCGCAGGAACACGAGTTCACCGACGCCGCCCTCGCCGCCATGCTGCTGCACGGGAAGTGCGAGGCCTGCGAGTGCCTGCGCCGCGCCCGCGTCGGCCGCATGATGCTGGAGCGCCGGCTCGACCGCGAGGTCGACTTCGCCGCGCAGAAGAGTCTGTACACGGTCGTGCCGAAGCTGGATGGAAAACGTTTGGTGGCGGCATGACGCTTCAGCATCATTACGTCGACTTCGACGACGTGCGCCTGCACTATGTCGACGCTGGCGACGGCCCGCTCATCCTCTTCATCCACGGCTTCCCGGAGTTCTGGTACGCCTGGCAGGCCCAGCTCGATGAATTCTCGCGCGACCACCACGCCGTCGCCCTCGACCTGCGCGGCCACAACCTCTCCGGCAAGCCCACCGACGTCAAGGCCTACCGGCCGAAACACCTCGTCGCCGACCTGCGCCGGCTGATCGACCACCTCGGCGGCCGGCCCTGCATCGTGGTGGCGCACGACTGGGGCGGCGCGGCGGCCTGGAACCTCGCCGCCGCGCATCCGGAATACATCGAGAAGCTGGTCATCATCAACTCGCCGCACCCGGTGACGTTCGCCCGCGAGCTGCGCGACAGTCCGGTGCAGCAGCAGGCCAGCGCCTACATGAACTGGCTGCGCCGGCCCGGCGCGGCGGAGAAGCTGCTGGAGAACGACTGTGCCCGCCTCGCTGCCATGTTCACGCAGTCGACCGCCGATCCGCGCTGGCTGACTTTCGATCTGCTGGAACGCTATCGCGAGGCGTGGACGCAGCCGGGCGCGCTGGATGCCAGCCTGAACTTCTACCGTGCCTCGCCGCTGCATCCGGCCACGCCGGAGGAACCCGGCGCTTCGGGTCTATCGCTCGATCCGGCGGATTTCACCGTGCGCGTGCCGACGCTGGTGATCTGGGGCGAGCGCGACACAGCCCTGCTGCCCGGCCTGCTCGACGGCATCGAGGCGATGGTGCCGAATCTCACCGTCAAGCGCATCCCAGACGGCTCGCACTGGGTCATCCACGAGCGGCCTGAAGAAGTAAACCAACTGATCCGCGAATTTGTTGAGCACTACTGACATGGCCCGTTGAGCCGTTCGTGGTGAGCCTGTCGAACCATGAACGGCATGCTAATGTTGTCGGTCAATTAATCGAGCCTCAATAGGACTCAGCATGCCCAAGATCGAAATCCGCAGCCTGGAAGAACTCAAGCAGTGGGTCGGCAAGGAAGTCGCGACGAGCGCCTGGCTGACCATCGACCAGGATCGCATCGACCGCTTCGCCGACGCCACCGGCGACCACCAGTGGATCCACGTCGACCCGGTCCGCGCGAAAGCCGAATCGCCCTTCGGCGCGACCATCGCCCACGGCTACCTGACGCTCTCGCTGCTGCCGCACATGATGATGGAAACGCTCGACGTGCAGGGCGGCCGCATGAGCATCAACTACGGCCTCAACCGCGTGCGCTTCTCCGCCCCGGTACGCTCGGGCGACCGCATCCGCGCACGCTTCACCCTGGCCGAACTGGAAGACATTCCCGGCGGCATCCAGGTCACCTGGCACGCCCTCATCGAAATCGACGGCCAGCACAAGCCCGCCTGCGTCGCCGAGATGATCGCGCGGCGCTACGTCTAGCAAAAAAAGAAAAGTCAGTCCCTGCGATACGGCGCCGTGCCGCGGGGACTGACTTTTGCCGGCAGGCTGTCAACCGCTTCCGGCTAGAACTTCATGCTGATACCGGCATAGGCCGAGCGCCCCATGCCGGGGACGGCGATGCCCCAGGGGATGCCGTTCATGCTCATGGTCGAGCCCTGGGCGGTATAGGCGCCGCCGAGCGGAAGATCGTACGACTTGTCGAACAGGTTCTCGATGCCAAAATCCACGCGCGCCTGTTTCCATGAATAGCTGGCGCGCAGGTTGACCAGGCTGTAGCCGGCGGTCTTGATCTCGTTGCGCACGTCGGAGACGCCGTTCTTCGCCTTCGTCATCACCAGCTCGATGCCGTTCTCCCAGCCGCCGATCTGCTGCGTGAGCGTGATGCGGGCGTTCATCGGCATGATGTTGTAGAGACCGTCGCCGGTATCGCGGTTGCGGCCGTTGGTGTAGTTGAGCAGGCCCTTCAGGCCCCATTCCCCCCAGCCCGTCCTGCCGAGCGGCACATGGCCCGAGAGGTCCAGCCCGTAGAGGCGTGCCGACTGGTTGGCGTAGCGCAGTTGCACGAACTGGTTGGTCGCCGCGTTCACGGCCGGGCAGGACGAGCCGGGCAGAAGCGCCGTCGTGCAGCGCACGGCATCGACGTAGTCGGTGACGCGCGTGTAGTACGGCGTCGCCTTGAATTCCCAGCTGCGGTCGGCCGCATGCCAGTCGAAGGTGGCGCTCACGGTGTGTGCCTTCTCCGGCTTGAGGTCGGGGTTGCCGATGTAGCCGTTGCCGTCGCCGACGAAGTTGTTCATCGTCGCCGCCATCGCCCAGGTGGACCAGGTGTAGCGCTCGTACAGGTTCGGCGAGCGCACCTTGCGGGCCAGGCCGAATTCGATGTCGCGCGTCGCGTCCACCGTGTAGCGGGCGAGCGCGGTCCAGTCCCAGTTGCCGTCGCTGCGCCGGTGATCGCGCGCGTTGAAGCGCGCCGCATCGGCGATCTGGCTGCCCGGCGCGCCGGCCGTCGTCCGGTAGCCGCGCACGTCGCCGGCATCCGATCGCACCCGCTCGTAGCGCACGCCGAGCAGGGTCATCCACTGCGGGCCGGGGCGCGCCTCCCACTCGCCGAACAGCGCTGTCCGGTCGCGCTCGCCGTCCTTGATGTTCCAGAAGGTGCCTGGCCCCATGCCGCCGCCGGAGGCCGGCCACCAGTCGTCGAGCCGGTAGCGCTGCAGCTCGCCGCCGACGCGCAGCAGGTCCTGCTGCGAAATGACGATGTCCGCCTTGAGCGAGGCGCCGCTGGTCCTGCCTTCCGTGTGCATTGGCATGCCGGCGGCGCAGGTGCCGGCCGGATCGCCGGCGAAGCGGATCGGCGCGCACGGCGAGCCGGCGCCGGAGTTCGAGCCGTACCAGTAGCGCTTATCGGCGCCGAAGTCCATGAAATGGTCGACCTTCTCGTGGTAGGCGCGCGCCTCCAGGCCGCCCCAGTCGAACTGTCCGAGATAGCGCAGGTTCAGGCGGTGCTGGGTGTTCTCCAGCATGTCCATGCGCTGGTTCGGGTAGAGCTGGTAGGGCATGTCCTGGTAGCCCAGCTTCGCCTCGACCAGATGGTTGGCGTGCTTCACGGCGACGCCCAGCGTGTGGTTGGCGGTCTTGTAGGCCGTCGAGCCGACCTCGTCGCGCGACAGCGTGTGGCCGGGGCGGCCGGTCGCGGTCGTCGTGCGGAAGTTGCCGCCGGCAGTGTAGTTGTCGGACTGGCTCAACGCGCCCGAATAGGTAACGTTGAGGTTTTCCGTGGCGATGGTGGCGGTGACGTTGCCGCCGCGCGCGTTGCCGTTGCTGCGGTAGAACGCCCCCGCCTGGCCTTTCACGAGGCTGCCCTTCCCCGGTGCGGCGAATTGCGGCGCCGGCGTCTCCGCGACGATGGTGCCGCCGAGGCTGTCGCCGCCGAGGCTCACCGGCGTGATGCCGGCGTACACCTTCAGCGTGCCGACGTTGGTCGGATCGATGTACGACAGCGCCGGATTCATGTGGTTGGGGCAGGAGGCGATCAGGTCCATGCCGTCGACCTTGATGCGCAGCCGGTCGTCGGCGAGGCCGTGGATCGCCGGCAGGCTGGAGACGCCGCCGGCGCCGTAGAGGCTGACGCCCGGCGTGTTGCGCAGCAGGCTGGCGGCGTCGCTGGTGGCCGGCCGCATCGATTGCAGGTCGGCCGCGCCGACACCCGCCGAATTCAGGGGCACCGCGATCTTCGACTCGGATACCACGATCTCGCCCAGGCTGTTTTCCTGCGCGAAAGCCGGGAGCGGCAGGAGGGCCAGCAAGAAGGGCAACGGCCTCATCGAGAGGCGGGACAGGCTGTTCATTGGTTTTTTCCGCAGTGATTGTGTAGGCCGGCGCATTCTATTTCGCGCCGGCCGGCGCACCCTGCGACCTGGCGTCGCATGCGACGATTTGTCGCCGTGCTGCGGGGACTGACTTTTGCCGTCCGGCACGATACCTTCTTGAAGCAGGCACGTCGGGCATGCCGGCGCGACTATAATCGCGCACCATGACCCTTCACCGCTTTGAACTCCGGGGCGAATTCATCCCCCTCAACGACCTCCTCAAGCTGCTCGGCCTCGCGCCTTCCGGCGGCGCCGCCAAGGCTCTGATCGCCGAGGGCGCGGTGGTCGTGGATGGAGAAATCGAGACCCGCATCCGCCGCAAGCTGCGGCCGGGCCAGGTGGTGCGCTTCGCGGATGAGGAAATCCGCGTCGTCGCCGGCGATCCCGCAAAATAATCTTTGCCTGAAGCGATTCACCCATGACCATTCAGTGGTTCCCCGGCCACATGACCTCGGCCCGCAAGGAAGCCGCCAAGACCATGGCGCTCACCGACGTGGTGATCGAGGTGTGCGACGCGCGCCTGCCGGAGGCCAGCAGCAACCCGATGATCCGCGAGCTGCGCCTGCACCGCCAGCGCCCCTGCCTCAAGCTGCTGAACAAGGCCGACCTGGCCGATCCGGCAGTCACCAAGGCCTGGCTCGATTTCTACAACAGCCAGCCCGGCGTCAAGGCTGTGGCCCTCTCCTGCAAGAAGCCGGGCGAGGCCGCGCGCGTGCCCGCCCTGTGCAAGAGCCTGGCGCCGCACCGCAAGGACGCCTTCAAGCAGTTGCGCATGATGATCATGGGCATTCCCAACGTCGGCAAATCAACCCTGATGAACGCCCTGCTCAAGCGCCGCGTCGCCGCCGTCGGCGACGAGCCGGCGGTGACCAAGGCGCAGCAGAGCATCGACATCGACCCGACGATGAGCATCACCGACACGCCCGGCCTGATGTGGCCGAACATCAGGCACGACAGCGACGGCTTCATGCTCGCCGCCAGCCACGCCATCGGCCGCAATGCCGTCATCGATTCCGAAGTGGGGATTTTCCTGGCCGGGCTGGTCCTGCAGCGCTACCCGGCGCTGCTCGTCGCGCGCTACGGCATCGACGTCGACGGCCTGGACGGCATCGGCATCGTCGAAGCCATCGCGAAGAAACGCGGCTGCATCGCCAAGGGCCGCCACGCCGGCGTACTCGACCTGGAAAAGGCCGCGATGATCCTGCTCACGGACTATCGCGGTGGGAAACTGGGGCGGATCAGTTTGGAGACGCCGGAGAGTCGGGCTGCGATGCTGGCTGCGGAGTAGCACAACCGAAGCGCATCGCCGTGCTGCGAAGACTGACTTTCAGCCTCGTAGATTTCGGGGCTGTCCCGCAAGCGGAGAGGGGAAACGGGCATGCGTCCCGACTCCGGCTTTCCCGAATTCATGGATTCTGGCGCTTCCTGTTGACGACATTCCCCGGGACGACTTCCGCCCTGAAGCGGAACAGCTGCGGATCGGCCGGGTCGACGGTGACGCGAACCCAGTGGCTATCCGGCCAGCCGAACGTCTCGACGCGCGTGAAGTTCTCGAACGCGCGGTTGGTCTTGCGGCTGAAAAGCGGCTTGTCGATGCGGAAGATGTGCGTGTCGCCGTGCAGGTAGGCGACGGGCTTGTCGTAGGTCTCCAGTTCGTCCGACAGCGCGCGCAGATAGTCGTCGAAGGCCAGCGGGCGGCTGGGCAGGGGTTGCCCGCGCGGGATGAAGCGCAGGAAATAGCGCGCCCTCGTGCTGTCCGGCCAGACGGTCTCGAATCCCGGGTTCGCCTGGGTGAGGATCACCAGACCCCGGCTGTTGGCGGACTTCGCCTCGGCGAATGACTGTCTCAGCCAGGCCAGGTTCGCCGCCTTGCGCTCGGCGTGCTCGGCATCCATCTCGGGGCTGCGGCCGAAGTTGTCGTTCTCGCCAACGATGTGCAGCGTCGCGAACATCACGCCGCCCAGGGTCCAGCGCAGGTTCTCGCGATACTTGCCGAAGTTCGGATCGGCGGACTGGTTGAGCACGGCGATCGGACGCTGTCCGAGGCTCCTGCCTTCTGGATAGAACCGGGTGCGGATACCGGCGAGCAGGTCGAGGGGATCGACTTTCCTGGCGGCAAGCGGCGCGCAGTCGGACCAGTCGTTGTCGCCGGGCGTGAGTATGAAGGCATGGCGGATCGACTGGAACGAGTCGTAAATCGATTTGTAGTTCTCGTCGACGCAGGGCATGGCGGCGGTGGCCGGATTCCGGTTGTAAGGCGTTGCGTCGAACTGGAAATCGCCGATATGCGCCACGAAGGCAAGATCCGCGGCGTTGAGGGCGGCCAGGACGCGCTGGTATTCCACCTCCTGCACCTTCGTATAGGGCATGTCGCCGATCAGCCCGAAGTCGAAGGTACGATCCTGTGCGTACCCGTTGAAGGATGCCGCAAGCAGCGTGAGTGCAAAAGCGAAGATGCGCATGGTTGGAACCCCCCTTGGAAACCTTTGCCCTAGTTCGAAGAAACGCCTTCGCGCAGCACCGCGCGCGAGCAGGTCGGCGCCCGCCAACGAGGCGCTGGCGCTCTCCTCCGGCAAGGCTTCGTTGCCGGCCGTCATGCGGTAGTGCTTCGGCGAGGTGCCGAAGGCTTCCCTGAAGGCCTTGCTGAAGTGGGTGGAGCTGCTGAAGCCCCAGGAGTAGGCGGCGATCCGGTCGATCGAGAGATCGGCGTCGCGCAGGTTGCGCTGGATGTAGGTCTTGATGCGGTCGCGCAGCGTCAGCGAGGTCGGCCGGCCGGCGCGCTCCATGAACGATTGCCGCAGCAATTGCGCGACGGCGTCGCCGACGGTCTCGGCGGAATCGGCGCTGCAGGACTCGATCTCCTCGAAGGCCTTGTGCATCAGCTCGCCGGCGAGGCGACCAATGCCGGACTGCGCGTCGTAGCGCTGCACCAGCAGTTCGTCGGGGTTGAGGTGGGCGGCGAGGATCTTCTCGCGCGGCACCAGCAGCACCATCTGCTCGATGTCGCTGGTGTTGGAGACGGTGTACGCCTTCATGGTGTCGTAGATGCTCCACTCGCCGGGCGAAAGCAGCGTCTTGCGGCCGCCTTGCTCGAACCAGGTCG
The DNA here is from genome assembly GCA_018262875.1 of Rhodocyclaceae bacterium. GTDB lineage: Bacteria > Pseudomonadota > Gammaproteobacteria > Burkholderiales > Rhodocyclaceae > Desulfobacillus. The sequence continues at coordinate 7,423 of JADFDL010000051.1, forward strand.
AGCCTTCGAGCTGGAATACCACCTTGAGGTAGCCGCGGTCGTCCTGCCGGATCAGGTCGGGCGTGCGCGAGACGCGGTGGCTGCTGGCGGAGAGCCGGCACATCCTCACGTCGCCGGCATCGCCGTATTCCATGCGGCCGCGGAAGGTGCCGTCGGCGCGTGTCTCGGAACGCCGGCGCCCGAGCAATTGCCAGATCAGTTCCTTCCAGTACGGCAGCCGTTCCTTCGGCGCGACCCGGTCGGTGGATACCACTTCAAGTGCGGCCATCGCTCCTCCGAGGGTTACTGCTTGAATTTCTTATTGTTTGTGCTTCAAACATAGCAGACATTCCAGGCGGGGGCAAACGGCCTCTCACCGGGTTGTTGGCCCGGCTCTTGCTGATATGAAGAGGGCCGGGGAGAGGGTGGACGGGCGGCTGCCCCTCTCCCCGGTGGGGAGAGGGAAAAGTTCGGACTCGAACTCGACCTACGCGATTTGCGCGCCGGCTACGGCGGGCTGCCGGTGCTGCACGGCATTTCGCTGATCGCGCCGGCCGGGCGCATCACCGTGCTGGTCGGCGCCAACGGCGCCGGCAAGACGACGCTGCTGAAGACGCTGGCCGGGGTGATGCCGCCGGTGTCGGGCGAGGTGCGGGTGGACGGCGAGGCGCTCTCCGGCGGCACCCCCGCCGACCGCGTGCGGCGCGGCATGGCGCTGGTGCCCGAGGGGCGCCACCTGTTTCCGGACATGAGCGTGCGGGAAAACCTCGAACTGGGCGGCTACCTCGCCTCGCGGCAACAGCGCGAGGCGATGCTGGACGAGGTGGCGCACATCTTCCCGCGCCTGGGCGAGCGCCTGACGCAGATGGCGGGCACCATGAGCGGCGGCGAGCAGCAGATGCTCGCCATCGGCCGCGCCCTGGTGAGCCGGCCGCGACTGCTGCTGCTCGACGAGCCCTCGCTCGGCCTGGCGCCGAAGATGGTGGACGAGATGTTCGCCGCCCTGCGCAGAATAAACAAGGCCGGCACCACCCTGCTGCTGGTCGAGCAGAACGTCTTCCAGGCGCTCGCCGTGGCCGACTTCGCCTACATCCTCGGCCACGGCGAGATGATCGCCGAGGGCGCGGCCTGGGAGCTGCGCGGCAATGAGTTGATCAGGCGGGTTTACCTCGGCGAGGCGATTGCCGGGTAAAGTCAGTCGCTGCGGTACGGCGATTGCGCTCCCACAGATTCAAATCGTTGTCGGAGAGCAGGTCCGGGCCGCGTTCAGGCGACGATGACGGCACCGTCGGGTACGTCCTCGAACAGGCGTGTGACCTGCTCGGCGCGACAGCCCAGAACCATGCGCTGGTTGATGCTGCCCTTGTCGGTGATCTCGCCCTTGTCCAGGCTGGGCGCGCCCTGCTGCAGCAGGGCGCGCCGGATGGCCGTCGAACCGCCAGGGTGTGTTTTGTTGTGCTGCTGCAGGCGCCGCCCGATTTCCTCCCGCAGGCGCGCCAGCGGCCACGCGTCGCGTGGCGAAGCGGCGTCCACGCCGAGAAAGTCCGCGCAGGCGCGCCAGTCGGGAAAGATCAGGATGCCCAACTCGTCGCGATTCAATCCGGCGATCACCACGTCCTGCGCATAGGGGTTCAATGCCG